>JBKCTR010000129.1:0-1280 GCA_046318755.1 Planctomycetaceae bacterium | reverse complement strand
TGTCAGCCGGAAATTCCCCACCAACGGACGCAAAGCGCCAAGGGGAGTCCCCCCGGCGGGGTCCCGGTGGCGGGTTGCGACGGTGCGCAGTATCCTAAGTTTCAGCGCTTGGTTTCTCCCCGCTCCCTTTTTCCCGGAGTGCGTTCCATGTCGGCGTCCCGCCCATCCGTCTCGCGACGGAAGTTCCTCAAGTCCACCCTCTCGGCCACGGCCGCCGCGGTCGCCGCCCCCACCATCATCCCGGCCAGTGCCCTCGGGCTCGACGGCTCGGCTCCCCCCAGTGAGCGGGTGATTGTGGGTGGCATTGGCATCGGCAATCGTGGCACCTACGACCTCGGCTGCTTCCTCGAACAGAAGGACGTGCAGTTCGCCGCCGTCTGCGACATCAAGGAAGCCCGCCGGAACGCCGTCAAGAAGATCGCCGACGACAAATACGGCAACACGAATTGCGCGACGTACCGCGATTTCCGCGAACTGCTCGACCGGCAAGACATCGACGCCGTGCTGATCGCCACCGGTCCCAACTGGCACGCGACCGCCGCGATGTACGCCGCCAAGGCGGGCAAAGACATGTACTGCGAGAAGCCCTGCACGAAGAACATCGAGCAGAGCCTGATTCTCAAGCAGACCATGCAGCGGACCGGGCGGGTCTTCCAGGCCGGGACGCAGCGCCGCAACCTGCCCCATTTCGCCTTCGCCTGCGAACTGGCCCGCACCGGCCGGCTGGGGAAACTCAAGCGGGTCTACGCCCACCCCGCCGGGATGCAGGCCATGACCAGTGGCTGGCTGCTGCCCGAGACCGAGCCCAACAAGGAAGTGATTGACTGGGACATGTACCTCGGCCCCGCCGCCTGGCGCCCCTTCAACGCCAAGCTGCTCGATGGCTTCAACTTCGAGAAGGGGGGCGGGCTGGTCGGTGGCGGCGTGCTCGAGTGGGGTTCGCACTGCGTCGACCTCTGCCAGTGGGCCGTCAATGACTGTCCTCCCCCGGTGGAATACGATCCGCCGAAGGATGGCCAACTGGTCGCCCGCTATGCCGATGGGGTCGAGCTGGTCTTCCGTGAAACCGGCTGGATTCCGCTGGGCTCGTGCCCGGTGCGGTTCGAGGGGGAAGATGGCTGGGTTGAGGCGGGAGACAGTGGCAAGCTGGTCCTCAGCTCGCCCGCCCTGTTGGCTGGCCGCACGGTCGAGGAAATCGGCGGCTACCCCGCCACCTTCCACGTGCGCGACTTCCTCGACTGCGTGAAGACCCGTGGCCTGACCAAGGGGAATGCCGCGGC
>JBKCTR010000128.1:0-1169 GCA_046318755.1 Planctomycetaceae bacterium | reverse complement strand
GCATTGTCGACCAGCATGCCCACGGCAAAGGCCAGGCCGCCGAGAGCCGGCACATTCAGCGACCGCCCCATCAACTTCATCATCAGGAACGCCCCGATGGTGCTCACGATGATGTGGATGAAGATGATGATCGTCGACCGGCCATTCCGCAGGAACAAGAGCAGAGTGATGAATGTCAGCACCGCCCCTTCCACCAGATTGTCCACCACCAGTTGGCGGGCCGAATAGATGTACTCGGTCTCGTCGTAGACCTGCACCAATTCCAGCCCCTGCTGCTTCAGAACCCCTTCATTGAGTTGTTCCGCCGCCTTGGCCAGGCTCTCCTGCACGTCCAGCACGTTCGCGCCGATCGAACGTTGACAGTTCACCGCGATGCAGAAACTGCCGAAGCGGGCCACGAAACCGTCCGGTTTCTTGTGGCCCTTGACCACCTCGGCCACATCCCGCACGTAGACGGGAATGCCATCACGCCGGGCGACAATCACATTCTCGACCTGCTCCAGCGACCGGAATTGTCCTAGGGTTCGCACCGAGTACCGCCGTTTCTGCTCCCAGAAATCTCCCCCCGAACTATCCTTGTTCTGCATGCGAAGGGCCATCCGCAGGTCGTTGATGGTCAACTGCCGGGCGGCCAGTTTTTCGGGGTTGACGATCACCTGCACCTCTTCCTCACGTCCCCCGAGGACGTTTGAATTCGACACCCCTGGAACGGTTTCGAACTTCGCCTCGATGAAGTCCTCGGCGAACTTGCGCAGGGTGGTCACATCGATGGTGTTGGGGATGAGTTCCTTCAGTACGGGAAACTCCTTCGCCGCGGTCTGCAACCGCAGGCTCCGGACCCCGCTATTGCGGGCCCGAATGGCCGGTGCCAGGGCGTCAGCGACTTCGGGGTGCTGGCTGGCGAATTTCTCGAGGTCGGCCGCCGATGCCGTCCGCTGCATCAGAATGAACCAGGCGATGGGCCGGTCGGCGGCATTGGAGGTGGTGATGACCGGTTCCTTCACCTCGGGGGGGTAGAAGGGGACCTGCTGCAGGCGCGAATTGACCTTGATCTCGGCGGTCGACATGTCGGTGCCGACGGGAAACTCCAGCGTGATCCGCCCCATGGAGTCCATTGACTCGGAAGTCATCTTGCTGACCCCCTCGACGCTCTTGAGCTGCTTCTCCTG
>JBKCTR010000127.1:0-2918 GCA_046318755.1 Planctomycetaceae bacterium | reverse complement strand
CATTCACGGTGACCGAGTAGGATTTCTGAGTCGCATAATTCAGCACCGTTCCCGCCTTGAGCCGCAGTTGACCCGCGACAATTTCGAAGACACTGGCATCCGCCCCCGAGACACCCAACGTGTTCGTCCCCAGGCCATCATCGGTCACCACCACGTCGGCCAGCCGGATCGCACTGCTGGTATTCGCACCGGTCAGCAGCACACTCACCACGTTCGAGAGCGACACGGCGGTCGGCACGTCATTGCCATCGGTCACCGTGATCGTGAATTCCTTCTCGAAGAACAGTCCCCCCTGATCGGTCGTACGGAGCCGAATCGCGTAGTTGTTCTTGGTCTCGAAATCGAACACCGCATTCGTCTTGAGCGTGCCGCCGTCGATCGTGAAACTGCCATTGTCGGTCGAGCCGGTCGCGCTCACCAAGGTGTAGGTGAACGTGTTGGCCGCATCCGGGTCGGTTGTGCTCAAGCTGCCGACGGCCGTGCCAATCGCCTCGTTCTCGGCGATCGCTGTCGCCGAGAGAGTGATGTTCGTCGGCGTTTCGTTGACGTTGTTCACCGTGATGGTGACGTGCTTCTCGAACGACAGTCCCCCCTGATCCGTCGTGCGGACAAGGATCGAGTAGCTGCGCTGGTTCTCGAAGTCGAAGCTCGCGGCGGTCTTCAGCGTGCCGCCGTCGATCGTGAAGCTGCCGTTGTCGGTCGAGCCGGTCCCGCTCACCAGAGTGTAGGTGAAGGTGTTCCCGGCATCCGGATCGGTCGTGCTGAAGCTGCCGACCGTGGTGCCCGACGGCAGGTTCTCGGCAATCGCTGTCGCCGACAGGGACAGATTGGTCGGAGCCGAGTTCACGTTGATCACCGTGATCGTGAGGTCCTTTTCAAACGACAGTCCCCACTGGTCGGTGCTTCGCACCCGGATCGTGTAGCTGCTCTTCGCCTCGAAGTTGAAGCTCGCCGCGGTCAACAGGCTGCTGCCGCTCGTGCCACCAATCGTGAAGCTGTTGTTGTCGGGATACGTCGAGGTGCTCACCAGCGTGTAGGTGAACGTGTTCCCCACATCCGGATCGGTCGTCGTCAGGTTCCCCACGACGCTGCCGCTCGGCTGGTTCTCGGCGATGGACGTCGCCGACAACGCAATGTCTGTGGGAGCGTTGTTCATTCCCGTGACCCACAACTCTCTCCCGTTGGTCCCATCAGTCGCGGTGAAGAACAAATCGCCGTTGAGATTTGTCAGTTGTTCCGGACTGCTGCTGCCGGTGGGATGAATGTTCAGGAACAGCACCGTGCCCGCCGAGGTGCCGTCGCTCCTCCACAACTCCACGCCATTGACTCCGTCATCGGCGGTGAAATACAGCAACCCATCGACATTGGTCAGCTTCGCCGGACTGCTGGTGCCGCTCGTACGGATGTCTTTCACCAGGACGGTCCCGGCACTGGTTCCGTCACTTTTCCACAATTCCACGCCGTTGCTGCCATTGTCCGCAGTGAAGTAGAGGGTGCTGCCCACTACCGTCAAACTCCCCGGATTGCTGCTTCCCGACGGATTGATGTTGTTCACGAGCACGGTTCCATCGCTGGTGCCGTCGCTCTTCCACAACTCCCGGCCATTCGTCCCATCGTCCGCCGTAAAATACAGCGTCCCCCCCACATTGATCAGATTCGTCGGCCGGCTCTCGCCACTCGGACGAATGTCCCGAACCATGACCGTCCCTGCGCTGGTGCCGTCGCTCTTCCAGAGCTCAAAGTTGTTCACCGCATTCCGCGCCATGAAAAACAGCGTCCCGGACACATTCGTCAGATACTGGGGATCGCTATCTCCGGTTCCTGGCGCAATATCCTTCACCAGTACGGTACCGGCTGCTGTGCCGTCGGTCTTCCAAAGTTCGTAAAGGATCTGGGACGGCGTGTTGGAGTTGGCATTGAAAAAGGCGACCCCTCCCACCAACACCGGGTTTCGCGGCCAACTGTCGCCGCCATTCAGGTCCTTCAGCACGGTGGTTCCCGCGGAGGTGCCATCAGAGACCCACATTTCTCTTCCATAGCTCACATCCCGGGCGCTAAAGACAACCTTGCCGCTTCCCACTGCGGCGACCAAGCCCGGCTGGCTGGATGACGAGCCGGCATAGATGTCCCTGACGAGCACGGTCCCGGCCGAGGTGCCATCACTCTTCCACAACTCCGCCCCGGTCGACCCATCATTGCCACGGAAATACAGGGTGCCATTGCCAACCGACAAGACTGAGGGCGAGTCGGTCGCCGCAGCCGGGAACGACTGCAACACCGTGGTGCCGGCAGACGTGCCGTCACTGCGCCACAACTGATTGCCATTCGCGCGGAACACCAACGCCCCGTTGAGGTTGGTCAGTTCCGTGGGAGTGGAGTCGCCGGAGGGATTGATGTCCCGCACCATTTTCGCCGCGGACGCCGTCACTGCCAACAACTGCCGGTTCTCCAAGGCTTCGACGACCGTGAAAGGCCGGAGGGCACGGCGGCCGCGGACCGCCGGACGCAGGCTTGCGAACGCCAAGGAGACAAAACGGCGAAAATTCACCTTGATCATGACAAAACCTTCTCTCACTCGTGAAGACCAGATCGCCAACGACTCGAGGCGTCTACCGTCGCCAACCCAACAGACCACACGGAACGCCATTCACCGGCTGACTGGCACGGCGTCTCTGAATTCGGCCTCAACAACTGACAGCTCCCTGCACCACCCCCCCCAACAACACTGCACGGAGAAGATCGCAGGGACGAACAGCAGGACCCGGCACCCAGCGCGAGCCTCCCGCTAAGTGGTGGAGTCCCGGCAGCCACGGATGCATGAGAAAATCAAAATATCCCCGAGGTTCCCACATCTGGGAAATCGGGGGGCGGATTTGGTTTATAGCAAAGTCACTTCCAGCCGCCGGAAATCAACCTGC
>JBKCTR010000126.1:0-16402 GCA_046318755.1 Planctomycetaceae bacterium | reverse complement strand
ACCCAAGCCCAATCGGCCCGGGTTTCCCAGCGGCGGCACCAGCCGCTCAGTCAACATTCGGCACCAGGTGTGGCCGCCCGTTGGGCCACCATGGTGAACCGCAAGGCGGCTCACAAGCCGCAGCCCATCCGCGTTGATCTGCCGGATGGCATCGGACAGGTGGCGTTCTTCCAGGGGGGGACCTCCGAAGAATTGCCGATTCCCGAGCAAAACCTCGCGGTCCTGCATGTCGGATCGCTGTATCGCTTCAAAATCTCCGACCTTGCGGAGCATCCGGGGGTCGAGCTGTATCCCACCATCGAACTCATCGACAAGCTGCATCCCCCCTGTGGGCGGGAAAACGAATTCCCCATCCCCGTGGCCTTCACCTCGGAGGAGATTGCCGAGGCGGTGAAGGGACGGCTGGTGACCAAGGTCATCTATGTCGAACGGCCCGATCATGCCCTGCCGTCCCGTGGTAATGCCCGGGACCGGGCCTACCTCGCCGAACCGAATGAGAATGTTCTCGAACTGGCCCAGCGGGATGGACGTCCCGTCGCCATTGTTCGTCTGGGAGGACGCACTCCCGATCTGGCCCGGCCCGAGCCGGGGTTCTACGGAGATCCTGCCCCCATCGCGGTTGTTCCCGAGGTGCTCGGGCCCCGCCAAGCCGGCGACTTCCCGGAGGTGCTGCCATGAATCTCTCGACGTCCCCCATCGCCCGGTCGTCGTTCCCCCGGCTGGCCCGTTGGACCATGGCCTCGCTGCTGCTGACAGCCAGCGCGTGTGGATCGATGGCCTCGCGGCAGGCCCGCTTGAACACCCCGGGTTCTGTCTCAAACACCGCCGTGGCTCGATCGTCAGCCACGCTGCCCGCCGCCCGGGCCCAATCGGAAAGTCCCGAGTTGTTGGCCGACCAGGTCGCCGAAGACGTCACCGTCACGGACGAAGCGGGGCGGGTGGCGATTGTTCCGGTCAATGGTCGCCGGGCGCTGGTCCGGCAAACCTTGCGGGCCGCCTCGCGAGTGCGCATTCCCCGGCCGGGAGACTGCCCGGCTGGCGGCTGCCCCCCCGGTCTGCCGTGCGAGACCTGTGCCGACGGCTGCTGCGACGAAGAGCGCTATCCCGACGAATACCTCTGTGACGGTGGAGATCGCGAAGAACCGGTCCACTACGACGAGGAAGGGATGCTGGGCCTCAACACGCAAGACACAGTGGCCGAGTTTCACGATGCCAACAACAAGCGGCGGGTTCGCCGGACGAATGAGGTGTGTGTCTACGCTCCCCGAATGTCCTCGGTCACGGTCATCAGCGGGGCGTTGGAAGACGCCTTACAGACCAAGGCCAGCCAGAACCGGCAGGAACTGCAGCAGGTGGCCGTGCATCGACCCGACATGCTGGTGGTGGCCCGTCAACGGGATCTTGCCGATCCACTCACCACCAGGGTCCGCGGCAGCGTCGTGCGGAATGCCGACCTGGCCTTCGATGTGAATCGTCCTCTGGCCCCCGCCTTCCTCTCCAACGAGCTGGTGCCCGTCACCTACTTCGACTACCTGCAGGTGCAGATCGCCAAGCAGGCCCAGGAGGCGTTCGAAGCGATCCAGGTCCAGAACGCGGTGGTTTGGTCCCGCGTGCAGACCCCGGTCATCGTCGCCAAGGACGATGCGGTGCAGATCGTCGAGGCGAAGTTCAAGGTCGAAGAACTGGCGGGAACAGATCCCAAGGGCCCGGGCAATCTGCGGATCACCAAGCTGGCCGACCTCAAGATTGCCGCCCAGGACGACGAAATCACCTTCACCATCCGTTACCAGAACCAGGGAGACGGTCCCGTGACGGAAGTCACGATCGTCGACAACCTGACCCCCCGGCTCGAATACATCGAAGGGTCGCAGACCAACAGCCTGCCGTCGCAGTTCGAGACGCTCGACAACGGCGAGGGAAGCAAGATTCTGCGGTGGGAATTGGATGAACCGCTTCCCGGCCGCACCACAGGAACCATCACCTTCCGGGCCCGCGTGCGGTAAGAGCACCCGCGAAATACCACGAAGCAACCCAGGATTCCCGCGAATCCTACCCCCGCCAGGCAAGTTGCCTGGCGGGGGTTTTTCGTTTTCCGGCAACCCTGTGGGGAGTGCCACCGCGTTCCCACGATCTTTCGGCGAGCTTACCGCAAGGTGAAGGCGGGCAGCTTCACGATCTCGCCTCCCTTCAGTGCCGACTGGTGCGCACAGATCCCCACGCACGTCCAATTGGCCGAGAGGGTCGCATTGGGCCACGGATCGCGATCCTGGATCAAAGCGCTCACCATCTCGTGCACGAGGTGCGGGTGCGAACCCCCGTGCCCACCCCCCTGGATGAACGACAGGTGCTCGGCATCCTGAATGCTGCGGGTGAACTTGCGGATGGGCTCGGGCAGCAGGTGCGCGTAGTCGGGCACCTCGACCTTCGAGGGAATCTCGTGCTCGGGCTTCTTGGCCGTATGCAGCACGTGCGGCTCATTCTCGACCAGCGTCCACTCGAAGCTTTTCTTGGTGCCGTAGACGTCGAAGCTCTCGCGATACTGGCGGGCCACATCGTAGAGGAACCGCCAGATATGGGCGGTGACGTCGGAATCCTGCAGCTTGATGTGGCAGGTCTCGACGGCGAACTTGTTCCCCGACTTCTGGGCGATGTCGTCGCGCACCGTGCCCGAGCCGAAGCAGCTCACATACTCGGCCCGCTTGTTCATCAGCCCCAGCACCGGGCTCACCACGTGGGTGGCGTAGTGCATGGGGATCATCCGCTCCCAGTAATCGGGCCAGCCATCCATGTCTTGCGGATGCGAGGCGGCCAGGTGCTGGATCTTCCCCAGTTCCCCCTTCTCGTACATCTCCTTGATGAACAGGAACTCGCGGCTGTAGACCACCGTCTCGGCCATCATGTACTTCAGGCCGGTCTGCTGGACGGTCTCACAGATCTTCTGGCAGTCTTCGACCGTGGTGGCCATGGGGACCGTGCACATCACGTGCTTGCCCGCCTTCAGCGCTTCGATCGACATCCAGGCGTGGTCGGGAATCGGCGAGTTGATGTGGACAAAATCGACTTCTTTGTCGGCCAGCACATCAGCGAATTTCGTGTAGCGCTTGGCAATTCCCAGCGTGTTGCCGACCTTGTTCAGCTTCTCTTCGTTCCGCTGGCAGATCGCCACCACATTCGCCTGCGGGTGGGCCTGGTAAATCGGAATGAACTCGGCACCGAACCCCAGCCCGACCATCGCCACATTCACCTGACTCTTCGCCATGCTCTGCTCCTCGCGCGTATGAGCCGCCCACGCGGACTGTCCGCGTGTCAATCCAAACCAAACCGTGCAGGCACTATCGCCACCCCGCCCCGAAAATTCAATTCTCGCCCCGCCAGACAGGTTGCGGTGTCTGCGGGGCGAATCCGCCGGGTCGACCGGCAGCCGGCAGCCCACTCCGAGGAGGACCCAAGGGGAGTCCTGCTCACTCCCCGCTGCGGCCCGTCTTGATTGGCAGGAGATTGTGAATGACAATCGGGAGCTTCGATTCCGGCGAACTGCTCTACCCCCACATGCCGACCTCCGACTTACCGCATTCCCCTTCGCCTGAAGGCCCGCTCCCGACACGGGGGCCCGATGGTGAACCACTGACACCCGAACAACAGGCCCGCATCCAACGGCTGCTGGAGGCCCGGGACGATGCCGACTCCTGGCCCGAGTGGTACCTGCTGACGCCGCAGGAACGCTGGCGCGAGACCTCGATCTTATGGCACTTCTACCTGCAGGCGGGAGGATCGCTTGATCCCGAACCCGATTCACAAAGTCCTTTCGACGCTCTCTATCCACGGAGTCCGCCACCTGCTTATGGGGGGCCAGGCCTGCGTGTTCTACGGCGGAGCGGAGTTTAGCAAGGATTGCGACGTGTTGATCCTGGTTGGGCAGGAAAACCTCGAGCGGTTGACCGAAGCCCTGAGGGAGTTGCAGGCCGAATCGATTGCTGTGCCTCCTTTCGAGGCGGGATTCCTGCTGCGAGGACACGCAGTGCATTTTCGCTGTCGACATCCCGAGGCATCTGGAATGCGTTTGGATGTGATGGCCGTTCTGCGCGGGTGCGATCCGTTTGAAGACCTCTGGGAACGACGCACGACCGTGGAGGGTCCGTTGGGTGGACGTCTGGAATTGCTCAGCCTGCCCGATCTTGTGCAAGCCAAAAAGACCCAATGCGACAAAGACTGGCCCCTGAGCCGCCGACTGGTCGAAGCTCACCTCGCCCAGACTCAGGACGATCCGAACCCCGAGCGGATTCAATTCTGGCTGCAGCCGTGCCGAACCCCGGAGTATCTCGTCGATCTTGTCCGGAGGTTTCCGGAAGAGACGCAGATCCTGGCCCCCAAACGTCCCTTGTTGGCCGCTGTCCTCGAATCCAGTCCCGACCGGCTGCAGCAGTTACTGACCGAGGAGGAGTTGGCGGAACGGGCCTGTGGCCGTACTCACTGGCAGCCTCTGAAGCAGGAACTGGAAGAACTCCGGCTCAACCGGCCGCGTCGCCAGTGAGAAGACCGGAATTGCAAAAGGCCCGGGAGCGGTCGTGCCGTCCCGGGCCTCCCAGGTTGATGGGAATGATCACTCCCTACTTCCGCGTCGACTTGGACTCCATCGTCAAATCGAGTTCCGAAGGCAGCGGCATATTGTTGATTTCAAAGTCAATGGTCCCCTTCAGCGCAATCTTCTGGGTCTCCTCGACAATTTCTCCCGCCTTGGCGTCGAACCAGAGTTCCCCCCCCGATTTCTCGGACTTCAGATTGCTCCCTTTCAGCTTCAGCGGCAGGGGAGAATTGGGGTCGAGTCCAAACTTCACATCCTCAATCACATAGGTGATCTTCTCCACCGGCTTCCCGCCGCGATCCTCGGTGCCGACGTAGGTGTACTTCGCGGTCAGGGTCAATTGCTGACCTGCCCCCAGGTTGGTCGTTTCCGACCGTTCCCAGGTACTTCCCTTCTGGATCAACCCCATCGGCAGCCGCTCGGCCGCCTGCTTCGCCGCCCGCTTCAGGTTCTCGGTCTGAAACTGGTCCTTCACCAGGGTCTGCACTTCGGGGGCGAGATTGTTCAGAAACTGTTGGTCAAATTCGACTCCCACCACCGCGTCATCCTTGTCGTGCACCATCGTCACCGATTGCTGCAGCAAGGCCTTGTGCAGCGGCCGGACCGCCTCCAGAGCCGAGGTTCCCGCGGCATCGGGGCTCTTCGAGTTGAAGTCATACGTGCCCGTGGGGGCCTCGATATGTGCCTCGAGCTCTTCCACCTTTTCTTCAATTCGCAGTCGGCCCAGGTCATCCCGCTTGCCACTCTTGGCCCGCACAAGGCGCCGATTTTCACTGGAGGTCTGCTGGTTCATCCCGGCGATCTTCAGCGTCTGCGCGACCTTGACCGACGTTTCCAGCACCGTCTCGTGATTCTCTTTGTGCTGACGCACCAGCTTCACCTGTGCCGGACAGACCACCGGCACGCCCGCTACCAACACCGCCACCACCACCAACACTTGTCGCAACATGGATGCACCTGAAAAAGACAACCCATCCCGGCGTGTTTCGCCGAGGGAAATCGGGGCCGCGGAAAATCCGCTCCACCGCCGCTGAACGCCCCCACCCGCGTTATTCGCCGCTCAATGTCAATTCTTGACGGTTAGTTTGGCGAAAGCAAGACACTCGACCGAGCCAATTGTTCCGATCGGGCATTGTTGCCTGTGGGTGGCCCTCGATCATGTCGATCCCCTCGGCCGACACTGGCCCAGGGGCCCCCACTGACCGTTTTGCTCCCCCTCGGCCGGTCACTCATGACAAGCGCCGCTCATGACGGGAAGCGTTCCGGGCCGGGGCCGAACGTCCCGCTCCGGATCATCCTGACCTCTGCCCAGGTCCCGGGGTTCCCGGTCCCCAGGTCCGCGCGTTGTACTCGGCCGAGCCCCCCCGTGGAATCGTCAGCACCTGCCACTCCCCCTCGGCAAACACCCGGGCCAGCAACACAATCTGCCCGCAGTGATACGCCACATGGGCCAGCGACCGCTGCAGGCCCAGCAGCACGCTTTGGGCCTCGCCCCGCGTATAGATGACGCGTTCGAGTTCTCCCTCGTCGAGGCTGGCCAAGGCGTCGAGCACAACCTGCCAACCGGCGTTCCACCGCGCCAGCAATTGCTCGCGTGACTCGTGCTGTTCGACAAACTCGCCGTCCCGGTCACGCCACGGCTTCTCTCCATCGGTTGTCCGGAAGTCGGTCCACCGCGAGGTCAGGTTCCCCGCGATGTGCCGCATGATGATCGCGAGTGAGTTGGTCTGCTCATCCAGCCGCCGTCTCAGACCCGCGTCGCTCACTTGGTCAATCGCCCGGTCGGCAGCCTGCTTGTGCGAGAGAAACGTCTCCCGCGTGCTGTCGAGATAGTCCCGCCCCACGCTCATCCCCGCCTGCCATCCCATTGTCCATCGCTCCCCTGATCTCTTGATCTTCCCGCTGTTGGCATTCCGCGGCTGCCCCGTCTCGCCCGCCGGCCGACGAGATTTCGCACAGGCTCCTCGGTTCGACCTGTCCCTCGCGATCCCCTTCCCGCAGCCGTCGTGTGGCCAGTACGATCAAGGCTCTTGCGAACCAGCTCCCTCTGTTCACCAAGGTAACCGATCATGCCGGTCCTCGCCTCTCTGCCACGGGTTGCCATCCTCCGGCAGACCATTCCCCAAGGTGGTTTGTTGGCCCTCGCGCTGTGGTGGGCGCTGGCCGGCAGTGCACCGCTGTGGGCCGCACCTCCCGCAGACGGCCCCTCTCCACGGCCACTCAACGTCGTGTTCATTCTGGCCGATGATCTCGGCTGGGGCGAGGTGGGCTGCTTTGGTCAGAAGAAGATCCCCACCCCGCACCTCGATCGGCTCGCCTCCGAGGGCCTGCGTCTGACCCAGCACTACTCCGGTGCTCCTGTGTGCGCCCCCTCGCGATGTGTGTTGCTGACGGGGCGGCATCTCGGTCATGCCGAGGTGCGGGGGAACCAGCAGGCCAGTGTCACCAACCCGCAGTTCACTGAAGGCCAGCATCCGCTCAGTGAGCAGGCTCTCACATTTCCCAAAGTGCTCCAACAGGCAGGGTATGTGACCGGGGCGATGGGGAAGTGGGGCCTCGGTCCGGTGGGGAGTACGGGGGAACCGGCCCGCCAGGGAATCGGCCATTTCTTCGGCTACAACTGCCAGGCGGTGGCCCACAGCTACTATCCCCCGCACCTCTGGCGGAATGCCGAAAAGATCCCACTCAACAATCCCGCCGTTCCCGGGCATCTACGCCGCCAGCCTGGCGCCGGGGCACCCACGGTTGTGGAGGGAGAGGTCCACGCGGCCGATACCGTCGGCCAGCATCACGCCCCCGATGAGATCATCGACGAGGCCGAAGGCTTCCTTCGCAACGAGCACGAACATCCCTTTTTGCTCTACCTGCCGTTCATCGAGCCGCATGTGGCCATGCATCCCCCCCTGGCCGATGTGGCTCGCTTTCCCCCCGAGTGGGACAGCGAGCCGTATCGCGGAGGGGGCGGCTACCTGCCGCATCCGCGCCCCCGGGCGGCGTATGCCGCGATGATCTCCCGGCTCGACGGCTACGTCGGCCGGATTCTGCACCTGCTCGATGAACTGCACCTGGCAGACCGCACCCTGGTCATCTTCTCGAGCGACAATGGCACCACGCACGCCGCAGGCAACCAGCCGTTCCATGTGGGCGGGGTCGATGCCTGGTTCTTCCAGAGCACAGCCGACCTGCGGGGCTACAAGGGCAGTCTTTACGAAGGGGGCATTCGGGTTCCCACCATCGTCCGACTTCCGGGGCAGATTCCTGCCGGCGGCGAATCCGATTTCCCCTCGTACTTCGCCGACTGGTTCCCAACGCTCTGCGAAGCCCTGGGCCTGGCCGCGCCGGCGGGCCTCGATGGGGTCAGCCTGTGGCCTCTGCTGACAGGGGGCACTCCCCCCACCCGCGAGCGCCCCATGGTCTGGGTCTTTCCGGAATATGGCGGACAGGTGGCGGTGCGGTTGGGGGATTTCAAGGTCATTCGCCAAAGGCTCAAAACCAAGGTTCCTGGCCCGTGGGAAGTCTACAACCTCAAGACCGACCGGGGGGAACAGCACGACCTGGCTCAGGACCATCCCGAGCTGATCGCCCGGGCGCTCGAGGTGCTGCGGACCGAGATGGACGACAATCCCGTCTTTCCCGTCCCCGTTCCCGAACTGCAGCCCGTCGCACCGGCCCCCTAGATCATTCCTCCTGAGGGGGACTTGGGTTGGCATCCCCCGGGGTCTGCGTGTCTCGCGATTCGTCCGATGTCGTTGTTCTTCCGTGCATTGTCCTCGTGGCGATCTTCCTGATGTCTCGACTTCGGCCCATTTCTGGCGGTTGGCTGCTGGCCCTGTTGGCTGGGTTGGATCGGTTCCTATTTGGGGTGGTGCTGCCCACGCCGACTCCAGGGCAGGCCGCCGAACGCCCCAACGTGGTGTTCATCGCCATCGACGACCAGAACGACTGGATCGGTCCGCTGGGGGGGCACCCGCTTGTCAAGACGCCGCAACTCGATCGGCTCGCGGCCCGGGGAACGGTGTTCCTCAACGCGCATTGTCAGGCACCGCTCTGCAATCCCTCGCGCACCAGCCTGCTCTTGGGGCTGCGCCCTTCGACCACGGGCATCTACGGTCTGGCGCCATGGTTCCGCACGCTCTCCCCGCTCGCCCCCCGGGTCACTCTTCCCCAAGCCTTCCAACAGGCCGGGTACCAGACCGCCATCGCGGGCAAGATCTATCACGAACGCCCCCGCACTCCCGAGGGGCTCCAACACGAATTCGGGCTCTGGGGACCTGCCGGAGGCATTGGCGTCGCTCCCCGGCAAAAACTCATTCCCCCCACCCCCATGGGCAATCACCCGGCGATGGATTGGGGTGTGTTTCCCCACCGCGACGAAGACAAGGGAGATTTTCAGGTGGCCACCTGGGGCTGCGAGCAGATCCGGGCGGCCAAGTCGAACGAGCCGTTTTTTCTGGCGCTGGGCTTCTTCCTGCCCCACGTTCCCTGTTACGCCACCCAGCCGTGGTTCGACCTCTATCCCGATGACGACACGCTGCTTCCCGAAACCTGGGAAGACGACCGCACCGACGTTCCCCGGTTCGCCTGGAACCTGCACTGGCACCTGCCCGAACCGCGGCTCGCGTGGCTGCGGCAGACCGGGCAGTGGCGCAATCTGGTTCGCTCTTACCTCGCCTGCACCAGCTTCGTCGACGCCCAGATCGGACGGGTGCTCGACGCATTGGAACAGACCGGACAGGCGTCCAACACCATCGTGGTGGTCTGGGGCGATCATGGCTGGCACCTGGGTGAGAAGCAGATCACCGGCAAGAACACGTTGTGGGAACGTTCGACGCGGGTTCCTCTGATCTGGGCCGGTCCGGGCATCACCCCCGGACAGCGCTGCCAGCAGCCGGCCGAGCTGCTCGACATCTATCCCACGCTGCTGGAACTTTGCGGGCTCCCCCCCCACGACAATCTCGAAGGGCGCAGCCTCGGTCCCCAACTGCGCGAGGCCGACACGCCCCGCCTGCATCCCGCCATCACCACCCACAACCAGGGAAACCATGCCGTCCGCAGCCGGCGGTGGCGGTATATCCGGTATGCCGACGGCACCGAGGAACTCTACGACCACGACGCCGACCGGGCCGAGCGATTCAACCTGGCCCTCGACCCCGTGCACGCGACCACGCTGGCCGAGCATCGCCGCTGGCTTCCGCGTCTCGACGCCCCGCCCGCCCCCGGCAGTGCCCACCGCGTGCTGACGTACGACCCGGCCACTGACCTCGCCGAGTGGGAGGGACAGCCGGTCCGCCGGGAAGATCCGATTCCCGAGTGATTTGAGCGTGGACCGTGGACCGTAGAGCGTGGAACGGCGGAGTGGTCAGACTCGCAGGAACCATCGCTTGCGGTATAGGAACCACAACACCAGCCACTCCAGCATGAAGGTGGCGGTCACGAGGACGAACGGTCCCCACGTCCCAGTGTGCCGTGCCACCCCGCCGAACAGCGCCCGGGCCGTGGCATCGAAGGGAATCAGTCCTGGTGCCACGTAGATAAAGATCGCGTTCGACCCGATCACGATGAAGGGAAACGCCCAGGCCTTCCAGCCCAGGCCGTCGATCACGCCGTAGAAAAACGCCAGCAACAGCAGGCTGAGGCCCCCCGCCAGCAGCACGAACGAGCTGGTCCAGATGTTTTTGATGATGGGGAAGAACTGCCCCCATGCCAGCCCCAGGGCCACACAGGCAATTCCGGCCACCGCCAGCCCCAGCACCCGTTGACCCCAGGGCCGGGGCGACTTCAGCCAGCGTCCCGCCAGGGCCCCCAGCAACACGGTGGCCACCGAGGGAATTGTCGAGAGATACCCCTCGTTGTCGCCGTGTCCGTAGTACTCGGGCAGAATCTTTCCCGGCAGGTAATTTCGGTCGAGCCAGCCGGCGAGGTTTCCCTCGGGCGAGAGATCCCCCGCCACGCCTCCCGGAGCCGGAATGAAGCTCAGCACGCCCCAATACCCCACCAGCATCCCCACCACAATCTTCACCTGCGTCTGCCATGAGGTGTGCAGCACAATCAGCGCGGCCACCCCGTAACAGATCGCGATTCGTTGCAGCACCCCCGCGATCCGCAGGTTCGCCCAGTCGAACTGGAGCAGGTCGTTGTTGATCAGCCCCAACAGAAACAGCAGCCCGACCCGCCGCGCGATCCGCCAGTGCTGCGTCCGCACGTCGGCCGTCGTATCCGTCCGGGCGGTGGACCACGGCAAGACCACCCCCACGATGAACAGGAACAGGGGATAGATCAGGTCGTAGAAGACAAATCCCTCCCACGGCACGTGGGTCAACTGGTGTTCCACCCAGGGACGGTGCCGCGAGTTGGAAGCCCGCGCCCACTCCCGGAAGATGTTCTCGCTCCCCATGATCCAAGACATGTCGAACCCGCGCAGCGCGTCAATCGACACGAGCCGCGCTGGTGGGGGGGCGGTCTGTGGCGCAGAAGATTCGGCGGAGGCGGGCGTGGGGTCAGTCATGGTGGCAACCTCCGGAAAAAGCTGGCGGAAAAAACCAGATCAGGTGAGGTCGGTCAGACGGCCCGGTGGGGGGGCCGCCCCGCCGCGGCAGTTGAGCTGCTCGGGGAGAATTCGCAGGTCTTCGACGATCCGGCCGTGCACCAGCGTCTCTTCGACAATGCGGGGCACATCACTCAATTGCACCCGTCCGTACCAGATCCCCTGCGGGTAGATCACCACCACCGGGCCCAACTCGCACTGGTCGAGGCAACCCGCACTGTTGGCCCGTACCAGCGGTCCCAGCTCGCGTTTTTTCAGCTCGGTCTTGAAGGCGTTCCGCAACGCCTCGGTTCCCGCCGGGTCACAGCAGCCCCGCGGATGCCCCTCGGCCCGGCGATTGCAGCAGACAAACAGGTGCTCGGTGAATGCTGGCATCAAGTCTTCCCGGCGCTGATGGCTCGAATGGAAATGTCCGGGCAGGCCGGCCTGTCGGCCTGCCCGGCTACGGTGGTGGCGCGATATTGGTGCCGCGATATTGGTGGTCCGCCAGTGGCGGTCGTTTGCCGTGGCGAACACCCCGGCGTTAGAAGCCGCGGGCTGCGCGGATGTGTTCAAATCCCCGCAGCTCATAGGGAATGCCGGCGTAGTCGAGCAGACGGCAGAGACTGCGGCAGGCCACCCCCAGCCCATCGGGCCCGCTGAATCCGCCAAACTGGCCCCCTCCCTTCAGGTGCGGTTCCAGTTCCAGGAACATCCCGGGCAGCCCCAGTTTTTTCATCTTCCGGTCAATCTGCGGCAGGTGCTCGCGCAGATCGCGGAAGATCAACTCGTGGCCGCTGTCGCCAATGTCGGCCGGCACGAAGTTCTTCAGCCGCTCTTCATCGACCACCCCCGTCCACTCCAGCGTCGGATCGATCCGGTAGTCCTTGATGTGGAAGTAGCCCAGGTGCTTCCGCATCACCTGGTATTCGGCCAGGCAGCGCAGGCAGTCGTAATTCTGCGACGAGATGTTCCCTCCGTCGAAGATGCAGATCAGGTTCGGCTCGTCGATCTTGCGGGCCAGCTCGGCCATCAGTTGCCCGTTCTGGCCAATCAGGTTCGCCTCGACTTCGAGGGCGTAGACCACCCCCTCCTTCGCGCACTTGCGGGCAATGGCCCCCAGTTGGTCGACCGCCTTCGAGACGTGCGGCTTCGGGTCGGTCCCCCGGGGGTGATAGAACGAGAACCCCCGGATCATCTTCGCGTCGAGGGCGTGGGCCCGCTCGATGGCTGTCGCCACCTCGTCCTTCAGGTATTTGTCGAACGGCACAAACCGGTTGTGCGAGCCGTCGTCGACATCCAGCAGCTTCACCTTCCCGATCGGCGAGCCGATGCTGGTCACTTTCAGTCCGTAGTCGTTCTGCAGTTCCCGCACCGTTTTCAGCTCGGCCTTGTCGAGCTTCATGATGTTCTTGACTTCGCCAGTCACATTCAGGAACCGGGGGCTGTAGTACTGCAGGCCCAGGGCGGCCAACACGGCGAACTGCTCGACCACCGACTTCGAGTTGGCCGCCTCATCCGCGAAGGCGCTGAGGATGACCGGAGGAAGATTGGCGGGAACAGGGGTCGAGCGAGTTGGCTTGGCCACGGCACAGATCCTGGTACGGGATGAGAGAGAGAACCAGAGTTCAAAGGCTTGGGCATTGTTCCTGTGGTGACGAACGCCTGCAAGCGAGTTGCCAGGCACACGGGCCCCACCCCCCCTTGGGCAAGCGAGATCCCCTTCCGGGAACCGGTCCGCGTGATGGCGCTTGGCGATCCGCACCAGCCGCATGCTGGACGATTCACGACCGCGGGCGATATCGTGGAGTCTGTCGGGGTCGGCGGCGGGCGCTTCGCCGTCGGAGGGATCCCGGGGGGTGTGACGGCCGGAGGAGCTTGGCGATCCTCCCCACTCAGTCACCTTCCAGCAGTCGAACTTTCGAGGAACCAGCAGCCTTGGCCAGCAGCAAGCAAGACAAGAAGAAACGGGAACGCGAGAAGCGGGTCGCTCAGAAGAAGGCGCTCGATGCCCAACGGCTCGCCCAAGAGGCGGCCGCCCGCACCTCGGGCTCGGCCGGCACGGGCAAGCTCTTCTCGGCCTCGCTGACCGCCGGCGTCGAAAATGCCAATTTGGGCAAAATCACCGAGAACGAGGTCGTTCGCCCCCGGCCTCACTAGGCTCGTGACCTTGGCGGGGAATCGCCACGAAGGCACCCCCACGCGTTTTCGATCGCAGAGTCCTCAGACATGGAAGGAAGGACGGATTGAACGGTTCCTCGGTCCCCGAGTTCACGGCACCCCGTCCCCGGTTTGACGCGGCGGGCCGCCGGTTGGTGCCCGAGGTGATGGATCAGCCCGGGCTCGACACCGGCCTGCATGATCAGGCCCTGTCCGCCCTGCGCCGCATCAACAGCCTCAGCCGCACGGCGGGCAGCCTGTGGCCCGCCATTGCCAGCACGGCTCGGCAACCGATGGCGGCGGCCCCTCGGACTTTTGATCCGTCCTCTGATGAGCCGTCCACCGGCCCACTCGCCGGCCAACCCCTGTCGCTGCTCGATGTCGCCTGTGGCGGGGGCGATGTGGCCCTGCGGTTGGCGCAGCGGGCTGCCGGGGAAGGGCTTCCCCTCCAGGTCAGTGGCTGCGACTTCAACCCGGCGGCCATCGATTATGCCACCCGCACCGCGGCTGCCGGGGCCACCGCCGCCGGTCCCCGGTTCTTTGTGCACGATGTACTGGCCCAGCCGCTTCCCCCGGCCGACATCGTCACCTGCACCCTGTTTCTGCACCATCTCGACGAAGCGCAGGGGGTGTTGCTGTTGCAGCGTCTGGCCGCCGCCGCCCGACGGCTGGTGTTGGTCAGCGATCTGCGCCGTACCCGACTCGGGTACTGGATGGCGCACCTGGTGGGGCGGGTCCTCACCCGGTCTCCCGTGGTCCGCATCGATGGTCCCCTCTCGGTGGCCGCCGCCTGGTCTCTGCCCGAGGTCCACCGGCTCGCGCAGCAGGCGGGGTGGCAGGGATATCAACTGCGCCGTGTCTGGCCCGAACGATTCCTGCTCAGTTGGGTTCGCTCGTGAACGACCAGTCGCCCGGGGCACCTCTCCCCCCGTCCCCCCGCACGAGTTGGGATGTGGTGGTGATTGGCGCGGGATTGGCCGGCAGCCTCACCGCGCTCTTGGTCGCACGCGCCGGGGCCCGTGTGCTGCTGGTCGAGAAAAAGGCGTTCCCCCGCGACAAAGTCTGCGGCGGCTGCCTCAACACCGCCGCCCTGGGTGTCTTTGACCGCGCCAGACTGCTTCCCGGTCTCGCCGCGCTCGGCGGGGCCTGGCTCGAACGCTACGAACTCTTCGCCGGCGGCGCACCGCTGCGCATTCCCCTCGGCGGGGGGGTGTCCCTCTCTCGCGGCCGCCTCGATTCGTGGCTGTTCACGCAGGCCTGCCTGGCTGGTGTGTGCGGTCTCGAACAGGTCCAGGCCCAGGTGGTCGATCCCCCCGATTCCCAGTCGCTCACCCGGGTGGTCGAGCTCACAGGTCCGGGGCGACCGTTGGAACAGGTCGAGGCCCGACTGGTGGTGGTCGCCGATGGTCTGGCCCATTCCTCCCTGCAGAAGCAACCCGGGTTTGCCGATCACATCGCCCCGCGCAGCCATGTGGGCCTGGCGGCCCGGGCGGCACTGCCGTCCCCCGCCACTTCCCCGGCACGGGGAACCATCGCCATGGCGGTTGGCACGGGGGGGTATGTGGGGCTGGCCCGCGATGAATCGGGAGATGTCCATCTCGCGGCGGCCGTCGCCCCGCAGTTCATGCGCCGTGCCGGGGGACCGGCGGAATGTGTGGCCGCTCTGCTCCAGCAGGCTGGCCATCCGCTGCACGCCGCCTGTGGCGATCTCACCTGGCTGGGGACCGGCCCGCTGACCCATCATCTGCGCCCGGCCGCGGCTCACCGCCTGTTCGTCGTGGGGGACGCCCAGCGGTATGTCGAACCCTTCACGGGGGAAGGGATGGCCTGGGCCCTGCAGGGGGCCGAGCGACTGGCGCCCCTGCTGCTGCGGGCTCTGGCGGGCTGGCGCCCCGAGTTCCTCACCGAGTGGAACCAGCCTCCGCACCGCCGTGGTGGGGCCTGGTGCCGAACGCTGACGGCCGCCCTGCGCGCCCCCTGGCTGGTCCGGCCGGTGGTGGCCGGATTGCGATCCACACCCCGCGTGGCCCAGCTTGTGGCCGCCGCCATCGACCCTCCCTCCGCTTTGTCCCGGGTCCGCTACGAGGCGGCCCGCCGCGAGGCCGAGGGGCTCTCTTCGCCGGTCAAACCCCGGCACATTTCGTCGGAAGAAGCGGCATGAAATTCTCGATCCGTGGACTGGGGACCGCCACTCCGCCCCATAGCGTGGCTCAGGCCGACGCCGTGCAGGCCGCCCAGACCTTCTGCTGCTCCAACGACCAGCAGCGGCAATGGTTGAAGCTGGTCTATCTGCGCTCGGGGATTGAACGCCGCCACAGCGTGCTGCTCGAGAATGGCGACCCGGGCATCGCCGGACGGCAGTCGTTTTATCCTCCCCAGCGTGATCCCGACGACCGCGGCCCCACCACGGCCCAGCGCATGCAGCGCTACGAACGCGAGGCTCCCCCGCTGGCTCGGCAGGCCGCCGCCCGGGCGCTGGCCGAGGCCGAGTGGCCGGCCGAGTCGATCGATCACCTGATCACCGTGTCATGCAGTGGGTTCGCCTCACCCGGATTCGAGTTCTCGTTGATCCGCGACCTTGGCCTGCGGTCCAGCGTGTCGCGCACGCACATCGGGTTCATGGGTTGCCATGGAGCCCTCATCGGACTGCGCAGTGCCGGGATGTTCGCCCGGGCCGAACCCGAAAGCCGGGTGTTGCTGTGTGCCGTGGAACTGTGCACATTGCATCAACAATACGGCTTCAATCAGGAACGGATTGTGGCGAACGGATTGTTCGCCGATGGGGCGGCGGCGGTCGCCGGGCAAGTGGTGCCGCGGTTCGATCCCGGCTGGGGGGTCTTCCGACACGAGACTCTCGAACTGCCCGATTCGCAGCAGTGCATGGGTTGGCGGATTGGCGACCACGGCTTCGAGATGAAGTTGACTCCCGAGGTGCCGGAGGTGATTGGGCGGAACCTGCGGGGCTGGCTCGATGGCTGGCTGGCCGAGGTGGGACTGCGGCGGGACGTGGTGCCGACGTGGGCCGTTCATCCGGGAGGCCCGCGTGTCCTGCACGCGACGCGCGAGGCGCTCGAGCTACCCGACGAAGCGTTGGTCGAGTCGCACGCGGTCTTGCGGGACTACGGCAACATGTCGTC
>JBKCTR010000125.1:0-3144 GCA_046318755.1 Planctomycetaceae bacterium | reverse complement strand
CCATACCCCTGCGCCCAATCGCTGGTGGCCCGCCGGGCGGGATCGTTGGGGGGAGCGTTCTCGATCTGCTTGCCCGTCGCGTCGCGAACCCAGTCGGGGGTGAGCACGGGCTGTTGGTCCCACACCCCCTGCGACAGGTACAACTGACCCAGCTTGGCGATGTCTTCGGTGCGGACCCGCAAGCCGAAGGCCCCATGGTTCATGCCCGCTGGATTCTGCTCCCAGTCGGCATCGGCGATCCCCAGCGGTGCGAACAGGCGGGGATTGAGAAAGTCGAGCAGCGTCTGCCCCGTGGTCTGCTGCACGATGGCCGAGCAGAGAAATGTCGCCCCGTTGTTGTAGGCGAAGTGCGTTCCCGGCTCGTGCGCAAGCGGCCGGGCCAGCACCGACCGGACCCAGTTTTTCTCGGCCACGGTGAAGCCAGGTCCAAACAGGGAATCCCCCGGGTGTCCGGTTCCCATCATCAGCAGATGGCGGACCCGCAGGTCGGCCAGCCGGTCTCCCACCATCTCGGGGAGATCATTCGGAAAAAACGAGACCACCGTGTCGTCGAGCGAGAGCCGTTTCTCGGCGGCGGCCAGACCCACCGCGGTCGAGCAGAAACTCTTGCTGAGGGAGTACATCGTGTGCCGCAGGTGGGGGGCGTAGGGAGCCCACCACCCCTGGGCAATCACCTTGCCGTGCCGCACAACCATCAGGCTGTGCAGGTTGAGTTTCGCGGCGGCGATGCCATCGAGCAGCGCCAGCACTCCGCGGGAATCGACTCCCTGTTCCTCGGGCAACCCCCGGGGGAGCCGGGATTCGCGGTGTTGGGCCCACACCGGGGCGTCCCCCCAGGGACCCAGCCCAAGCAGCAGGGGAGTTCCGGTGACTGAGCCCAGGAAGGAACGTCGGGAGAGGGGCATGGCGGAGAGCCGACGGGGAATGGACGACGGGGAATGGAAGACAGGGAATGGAAGACAGGGAATGGACGAGCGTTATTCGGTGGACACGACGGCCGCCGGTTCTTCATCGTCGGTGTGATGCAGGAACCGGGCGGCCTGGGAGACATCGGTGGTGTCGCAGACCACCTGGCCGTCACGCAACACGATGTTGCGGCGGGCGTTCCGGGCGACATTCAGATCGTGCGTGACGAGGATGACGGTGATTCTCTCGGCGGCGTTGAGATTCTTGAAGAGCGCCATGATGTCGCGGCTGGTCTTGGAGTCGAGGTTGCCGGTCGGCTCGTCTCCCAGCAGGATCGCGGGGCGATTGACCAGGGCCCGGGCGATCGCGACCCGCTGCTGTTGACCGCCGGAAAGCTGACTGGGGTGGTGGTCGAGCCGCTCGGACAGTCCGACCAGCCCCAGCATCTCAATGGCCCGCCGGCGACGTTCGGAGTGCGACATGCCCCGGGAGTACATGAGGGGAAGTTCGACGTTTTCGACGGCGGAGGTCCGGGCCAGCAGGTTGAAATTCTGGAACACAAACCCGATGCGCTGGTTGCGGATGCGGGCCCGCTGATCGCGCGACATGTCGGCGATTTCCTCCCCCGCCAGCAGGTAGCTGCCGGTACTGGGACGGTCGAGGCAACCCAGCGTGTTCATGAGGGTCGACTTGCCCGATCCCGAGGGGCCAATCAGGGCGACGAACTCTCCTTCCTCAATCGTGATATTGGTCGGCTTTAAAGCCTCGACCTTCACCTCCCCCAGGTCGTAGACCTTGGAGATGTTTTTCAGTTCGATCAGCGCCATGCGGCGATTCCGGAAAAGACTGGCCGACACCCACTGGCCGACCGAAAGGTATAGAATATGCTATCGGAGCGGGGGCGCGCAGGTGAGAAGAACGGGAACGGCATGAAACGTTGGATGACGTGGCTGGTGGTGTTGGGAGTTCTGGTGGGGTCCGCCGGGGCCGCCATCCGGCCGGCCCTGAATTACTGGCGAAACCGGAACCAGCCCCAGTGGCGGTTTGCGGACGTCCAGCAGGGGGACATCATCTCGGTGGTCAACGCCACGGGCAAGGTGCAGCCTGTGCGGAAAATCACGGTGGGATCGTTTGTATCGGGTCCGATTGACACGTCGGTCCCAATGGTGGGCTTCAACGAAGAGGTCCAGAAGGGACAGGTGCTGTGCAAGATCGATCCCCGGATCTACCAGGCGAACCTCGACCGGGATGAGGCGACCTTGAAATCGCGCCAGGCCGAGGTCCGCCGGGCTGACGCCCAGCTACGGCAGGCCCGCCGCGATCTCGACCGGGCGATCAAGCTGCGCGAAGAAGACAAGTCGTTTATCGCCCAGGCCGAGATGGACAAGTTCTACTTCTCGGTGCTTTCGTTCGAAGCCCAGAAGGGACTGGCCGAGGCCAGCGTGAAGGTGGCCCAGTCGCAGTTGGCGTTTTCGGAAGCCCAGATGGAGTACTGTGAGATTCGGGCCCCCGAGACCGGCATCATCATCGATCGGAAGATTGAGCCGGGACAGACCCTCGCGGCGCAATTCCAGACCCCCGAGCTGTTTGTGATTGCCCCGAACATCCGCGAGCGGGTGGACCTGCTGGCCTCGGTCGATGAATCGGAAATCGGACTGATTCGGGAGGCCCACGCCAAGCACCTGCCCGTCAGCTTCACGGTCGACGCCTATGCCGACGAATTGTTCGAGGGGAAGATCGAAGAGGTGCGGATGAATGCCTCCACCACGCAGAATGTGGTGACCTATCCGGTGATTGTGTCGAGCCCCAACCCCGACCTCAAACTGCTCCCCGGCATGACCGCCAGCATCTCATTCGAGGTGGCCGAACGGCGGGGAATTCTGAAAATCCCCAACTCGGCCCTGCGGTTTTATCCCAATCCGAAGCAGGTGCGGGAGGAAGACCGGCCCCTGTTGGAAGGGAAGGTGGAGGGGACCGACGAAGAAGGGAAGGAAGTCAAGTCGGAGCGGTCTCTGTCGGCCAGCGAACGGGCGGTCGCCCGCCGGAAACGGAACCTCCGGCACGTCTGGATTGTGGACGGACTGCTGCTGCGTGCCGTGGCGGTCGAAACCGGACTGTCCGACAGCCAGTTCACCGAACTGATCTCGGGCGAGCTCGAGTCGGGAACGCGCCTGGTGATTGGCCTGCAGCTTCCGGGAATGACCGGCTCCTGAGCCTGGTTCGACAACACGGCTGCGG
>JBKCTR010000124.1:0-6209 GCA_046318755.1 Planctomycetaceae bacterium | reverse complement strand
TGGGGTTTGGCCGTCGCCAGCGAATCCCCCCTCCAGCACCGGGGCCATATGCCCCTTGAAGACCAATGTCGGCTGCACGGTGGAGTCGAGTGTCTGCGGATTGTTCCAGACCAGCACCGTCCCCTCACCATCCCCGGTGATCAACTGGTTGGTCCCGGGGGCGAAGCCGAGCACGGTGATGGGGGCGGCATGGGCCGAATTGCGGCTCGCCACCAGCCGGTACCCGTCGGTCTGGAAGAGTTGCAGGTCTCCTGAAGCAAAGGGGTTGACTGCCAGCAGTTGGCCGTCATGGCTCAAGGACACTTCATTGATGGTTCCTCTCAGATTCAACTCCCCGGGCAGGGGCTGCACCTCTCCAGAATTGGCGTCCCGCCGCCAGGCCATGGCCAGATTGCCCACGTTCCCCAGGCCACAGGCGGCGAAGGTCAACCCGTCGTCACTCAGGCTGAAGCCGCGGGCATCATTGACGGACAGTGGGGCGAGAGGCTGTTTCCCGGTCAGATCGATCCACTCCGCGACGCGATCCTCCACCACCACCAGCCACCTTCCGTCACGCGAAAAGTGAAAATCCAGAACGTTCGCCGGTGTCGGCCGGCGCAGCATCTCCGTGCCAGTTTCCGTATCGACCACCACCAACTCCCGGCCCAGCCCACACGCCAGTCGGCTGCCATCGGGAGCCAGCTTCGCGCGGCTGGTCCCGGGGGGAATGATCCGTAACGGGGTACCCTCCGCGACAATCTCCTGCTTCAGGTTCCAGCGCTGCCGCTGGCCTTCGCGGTCCAGAGTGATCATCGTCTGCGCGAGAGGCATGGCGACCGACACAGTCGAACGGGGTGCCATGGGCATCTGCCGCGAGCCACTCTCGGGCAGATTCCGGAAATAATGCCACTCGAACCCCCGGCGATCTCGCTGCCCCTCGGCCGTCGGGGAAATGTCATGCCGGGCCAGCCGGGCCAGATAACTGGCTGGTGAAGACCGGGGGTCGTTCCACAGGAACGGCAGCAGCTTCATGTCGGAGGTGTACAGGTCTTGCTGGTTCTGCTCCTCCAGTGTCTGGGCTCGTTTCAGGCTCTTCAGCGCCTGGTTCTTCGCGGACCGCGCCTGCTCGGCCGCATCGCGCTCTTTGCCTTCGGCTTCCTGGGCGCGGAGCGCCTCGAGCTTCGCTTGCTTGGCGGCGTCATCGGCCGCCACTTGGGCCGATAGCGCTTTTTGCGCCGCTTTAGACGCCTTCTCGGCCGACTGAGACGCTTCTGCCTGCGCCTGGACGGCGACGAACCGCTGCCGCAGCGCTTCCTGGCGGGCCAACAGGGCGACCACTGACGCCAGCAGCGCCAGACCGGCGACACCCGCTAGGATTCGCGCCAACCTCCGCTGCCGGCGGGCGGCCCGCTGCTCGACCTCCAATCGGGCCGCCTGCGCCGCCCGGTCCGATTCCACCGCCCGCAGCTTCTGGGCCACCGATTCCTGATAGGTGGTGACGGCGGCCGCCACCTCCCCGGCATCGGCGGGGCGATCGGTCGGCTGACGCTGCAGACAGCGTCGCGCCAGGTCCACCAGCGCGGGATCGGACCCCGATTCGGCCAGACGCTGCTGACAGGCGTCGAGTTGGACCTCCGTCGCCTGCTGCAGCACGCCGCTGTCCCCCTGCGGCACATAGGGGGGCTTCCCCGTCAGAATCTCCGCCAGAATTCCCCCCAAAGAGAACACATCGCTGCGGGCATCGAGCCGGTCGATTTGCCCTAACGCCTGCTCGGGAGGCATGTACGCGGGGGTCCCCAGCACGCTCCCCATTTGCGTCACGGAATCGTCCGGCACCGGGGTGGTGTCGGTCCCCGTGCGGTGGGTCTTCAGCGCAGGCAGCGCCGGTCGCGTCCCGGTGACCACCACGCTCTGGCCCTGACGCTCACCCAGAACCTTCGCCAAACCCCAATCCATCACCTGCACTTCGCCAAACGCCCCCACCATGATGTTGGAGGGTTTCAAGTCGCGATGGACCACCCCCCGGCTGTGGACGTAGGCCATCGTCTGGCAGATCTGCAGAAAGATCCCCAGGAACCGCCCCTGATCTTCCCGGGGATCGGCACGGCGCTGCAGCAACTCGGCCAGGGTCTCCCCCTGCACCAACTTCATGCTGAAATACGGGCGGCCGTCAGAAAACGCACCCAGCTCATGCACCGGGGCGATGCCAGGGTGCTGCAACTGTCCGCCAATCTCGGCCTCTTCGATGAAGCGGTTGACCACCCCTGCGTGATGCGCCTGTGCCTCGTGAAGCACCTTGATGGCCAGGTCGCGACCCAGGTTTTCGTCGCGCGCCTCGAAGACCACCCCCATCCCCCCCCGGGCGATCTCCCGTTTCAGGCGATAACGCCCCTCTCCACTCAGACGCCCGCGCGACAACGGTGGCGCGGTGTCGGCCATGTCATTCGCCTGAAGGGTGGCATCGGGAGGCGCACCCTGTGGCAAACGCTGGCTGGAGTCGAGCCTGACCGTGCCGATCTCCTCACCGAGAGCCTCAACCGCCATTGTCCGGTCGAGTTCCTGCGGTGGAGAGGCTTCCGCATTCGCCAGCGTCTGTTGGCCGTGCCCATCCGACGACCGGTCATTGTCGGACGGAGTGATCGCCATCGTTTGGTCCGACGGCCCTCGCCCCGACATGTCTTCCCGGTCTGAACTCGGCGGAGGGAGCGTCCGCAGGGTCTCTTCGAGACGCCGCCGCAGGGGGGCGTCGCCCGCACACGATTGGTCCAGAAACCGGGTGCGATCCTGGGGGGAAGCCAGTCGCTGGGCCTGGCGCAGCAGACTCTCGAACTGATCTTGCGGTTCCGTCATGAAACTCCGTCCTTCCGCCCCCGACCCTTCGCGAGTCGCGGTCGTCTCGCCGCCACACCGTTTCCAGCGTTCAACGCGATCGTTCGCCCCGCACGCACCAGTGTCGAAATTAGTCCCCGGCCCCCTCGGTTGCAAGCGGGCGCAAACCAGTGCCGAGGGGTTGCCGGGGCCGAAAAATGACGGCAATCCAGCCTCTTTCGCCTCGTAGTCCCCCACCCTCAAGACGTGGTCTCGGATCCCGCGGGGCAGCGTCCTGTCGAGCCGATCCGCCTGCGATGCCGACAGACGACATGGGGGACATTCATCGCGGCGGCCGCCGGGGGTTTCTCGAGGGGGGCGCCTCCTCCACGGCGACTTACGCCCCCTCCCTCTCCCTGGTTTCCCGCTGCTCCAAACTGGATAGACTGTGAAGGCACGGTCCCCGACCTTGTGGTTGGTCTTTTCGCTGGGTCACCCCTTCGCAGTCCCCCATGAACCCCGACGCCGAGCGCTGGCTGGCCAGGTTGGCCCGGCTGAAAGTCGACAAGGCCCGCGGCGACCCCGCCCCCCACAAGCCGTTGTTGATGCTGGTGGTACTGGAGCTTGCCGACGAAGGCCGGCTGCAATCGCCCGACCTGCCACTGACTCCCGAACTGGCGTTCCGTTTCTGTACATTCTGGTCGATCGTCGCCCACCGCCGGACCCAGCGGCCCGAGATCCGCTACCCGTTTTTTCACCTCGCCTCCGATGGCGTCTGGGCCGCTCTTGATGCCGAGGGTTCTCCCGCCAGTGAACGCCGGGAGGCGCGGGTGGTGCGGTTGTCTCCCGGTTTCTTCGAACTGGCCCAGGACCCGGCGTGGCGCGAGCAGGCCCGGCGGTTGCTGATTTCGGCCTATTTTGAGCCTGAAGAACGGATCGCTCTCGCCTCGCTGCTGGGCCTGCCCGTGCCCACCGAGGCCGAGGTGCAGCGCGACGCCGCCTACCCCGATCCCGATGCCGCCGCCCGCCGGGGACGCGAAGCGCGGTTTCGGCTGCATGTCGTCAGTGCCTACGGCTACACCTGCGCCCTCACGCGGTATCGCGTCACCACCATTGATGGCAGCAGCATCGTCGATGCGGCCCATATCCACGAATTCGCCTCCTCACGCAACAACGATCCCCGGAATGGGCTCGCTTTGTGCAAGAACGCCCACTGGCTGTTCGACCAGGGGCTGTGGTCGCTGACCGACGATTTCCGGGTGCTGGTGGCCCGCGAGGCGTTCGCCGAAGAGGGCCCCGAAGGCCACCTGCTGCGTCCCTACGCCGGCCGCCCCATCCACCTCCCCATCGACCGCCAGCTCTGGCCCGATGTCGAATACCTGGGGTGGCATCGCCGAAAGCGGTTTCAGGGGGTGTGAGCCAACGCCTGCGACATTTTATCTCTGGCCAAAGATGGATTGTGCTCTTTGGATGAACGCCCAGCGGATGGCGGTTGGACCAATCCGAGTTTGTACTCTGCCAATTGGGGCGTTCATCCGAGAAACCCCGCACTGCTGGGCAGCGAAACCGCTTGGATCGAAACTCCAATCCGCGCCCATCCGCCCTTCGCGCCGCAAGGGCCCAAAACCAGCGCCGCGGGAGCGCGGACCTCTGTGTCCGCCCGCTGCTCATTCATCCGCAATGACCCGCACCAATTGGCAAAGAATGTGTTGGAACCGCAAACGCCCCTTCAGGACATGGCCCCGGTGTATATTCGATGACAGAGGTCGACGAACCACGAAAGATGGCCTGGCATCGAAATGAAGTAGGGCTCAGCCGATCCCAGATTTGTTCTCTGCCCATCGGAACGGGGGGCTCCCGACAAACGCCCAGCGGAGCGGACACAGAGGTCCGCCCCCCCGCCGCCCTGTGTTTGGGTTCTTGCGGAAACTTTTCTTTGGTGGAGTGCCCAGCGGGGGCTGGCCGATCCATCGCTCATGGCGGCCCATGCGATCGATGGACTGGCGTTTGGAGGTTGCGCTGCCGAGGTTTGCGGGGATCACAACATCTCCTGCCGGGCTCACTTCACCCCTGGCAACGCCGGCTTCTCGTTCGGCACCCCGCCGTCGAGGTTGTAATCGGGATCAAACGCCGTTTCGCTCTGGGCCCCCAGGTAGTCGACCTGCGACTTCAGCCACTCGCTCATCTTCGCCTGCCGCGAATACCCCAGCAGGCGGATTTCCAGATCGCGAACCAAGTCGGGATGTTTCTCGGCCAGGTTCGTCGTCTCCCCCGGATCGGTCTCCACATCGAACAGCTCGGTCTTCCCGGGCAGCGTCGCCACCTTCAGCAGCTTCCATTTCCCCTTCCGGATCGCCCCCCGGAAGAGCTCGACGTTGATGAGGATGTCGTCGTGCGGCGAGGGCTGCCCCTCGGCAATCGTGGCCGAGGCGTTCCGCCCGTCAAACGGCTTGTCCGCTTTCCCCTCGCCCCCCACCAGGGCCAGCAGGCTCGGCATGATGTCGACGTGGTGCAGTGGTTCCTTCACCACCGCCGGCTTCAGCTTGCCCGGCCAGTTCACAAACGCCGGCAGTCGCACGCCCCCCTCCTTCAAGCCCCCCTTGCCTCCCGAATACGGCAGGTTCGAACAGGGAGGCTTCGACCCGATTTCCTTCGCCCGCTCTTCCGCCGGCCGGGCCCCGGTGGCGAACATCGCGTTTGTTGCCCCGCCATTGTCGGTGGTGAAGAAAATCAGCGTGTTCTCCCGCATCTTCTTCTTCTCGAGCGCCTCCACAATCCGTCCCACCTGCCGGTCGAGCCCGGTGATCATCGCGGCATACGTCCGCTTCTGGACATCGGGAAAGACATCTTTGTAGGCGTCGATCTCGGCCTGCGGAGCCTGGTAGGGCGCGTGGGCGGCCAACGAGGCGAAATACAAAAACAGCGGCTGCTTCGTATCGTGCTGTTCGATCAGACTGACCGCCTCGGTCCCGATCAGGTTGGTGTTGTACCCCTCCTCCTTGAAGAACGTGCCGTTCCGCTGCCAGTCGATCAGCCCTCCCCGCTCCTTGGTGAAGTAGTCGACCTCTCCCACGAGATTGCCGTAGAAGTGGTCGAAGCCGCGGTTTTGCGGCCAATACTTCTGGTCGGCATGGCCGAGGTGCCACTTGCCCACCATGCAGGTACGGTAGCCCACTTCCTTGAGTGCCTGCGGCAGGGTTTTCTCATCGGTCGGCAACCCGTATTTGTGGCTGGGAAAGATCACCAGCGTCTGCAGCCCCTGCCGCATCGGGTACCGTCCGGTCATCAGGGCGGCCCGGGCCGGGGTGCAGACCGGCAGACCGTAGTAAGACTCGAGTCGCACCCCGTTCATCGCCAGTTTGTCGAGATGCGGCGTCTTGATGGGGCTGCCCCGGTAGCCGAGGTCGGCATTTCCCAGATCA
>JBKCTR010000123.1:0-2395 GCA_046318755.1 Planctomycetaceae bacterium | reverse complement strand
GCACTCGATCTCTTTGTCTTCCATCAGGCCGTTGTGGACCCAGGTGTACTCGTTGGCGGGGGTCCCTTCCATGTACAGCACACGCAGCTTGCGGCGGGCCGCCCCCAGTTGGAAGGGAATGCGGTTGTTGCGCTGGGTGGCTTCGCCCGGCAAGGGAGGGGCCTCGAGGACCAGCTTGTTGGTGTCGGCGGTGGCCTCGACCAACAGTTCAAACGGCTGGGGCTCGTCCGACAGGGTGAGGGGGAGCGTGGCGACCGGCGGCGCCTCGGGGCGATCGGCCACCCGCACCGCCAGCACAATCCGCTCGCCCGAGTAGCCAGTCCCCCGGACCACGCCGCGGATCGTCGCCTTCGTACCCGAATCGACCCGGGGGGGCACGACCAGGTCCTCCAGGCCAACGTCTCCCCGAATGCGGGGGTCTCCCACGGGAACGACATGCACGGGGATTTTCAGATCGGCCAGCAACTGGGCCGCCCCGGTGAGTTGCGGTTCGTCATCGAGTGCTCCATCCGAGAAGACCACGATGCCCCGGGGTGCTTCGCGCGAGAACCGCGAGGGGAGCTGCTCGAGGGCGGTGGCCAGCCGACTGGCGTCGTCGATGGGGCGGAACTGGGCCAGATCGGGCAGGGAGGCCAGATCGTTTCCGAACCGGAAGAGTTGGATGCGCGGGCGGGAGGTGGTGGTCGCCAGCCGTCGGTCGACCTCCGCGATCATCTGCTGCACCTGTTGGGCCCGGCTTACGGGCTCTTCGAGCCCCATGCTGCGCGAACTGTCGACCAGGTAGATCACCTGGGAGGGCTGGGGAGGCAGCCGATGCTCCTGCCGCAGCACCGGGTTCAACAAGATCACCAGCAAGAGTCCCAGCACCAACAGCCGGGGAACGAACAGCGTCCAGCGGCGCAGGGGAGCCGAGATGGCCCAGCGCCGCGCAAGGGCCATCAGGGCCAGGCAGCCGAGCCCCAGGGCGACGTAGATCCAGGCGGAATAGGGGCTTGACCAGTCCAACATGAATGCCCGGGGTGACAGGAACAACCGACGACCCATTCCGGCCGTTGACGGAGTGCTCAGCCAGCCGCCCAGACCGGCCAGTCCAGATCACATGGTCCAGATCACATGGTCCAGATCAAGTGGTCCAGACCGGCCGGCCCAGAAAGGCGGACTCAACGCAGATCGTCGGACAGGGTCTTGTAGTACTTCTCGACCAGCGGTTTGTACTCGGGAGGGACCGGCTGGTCGGAATCGAGCAACGCCCCCGCGAGAATCGCTTCTTGAATGCGGGTTTGCAGCACCCGGGCAACGTCGCGCACACCGTCGATGTTGCGCTGGGTGATCCATTCGTAATGCCCGGGAGTGACGGGCCGCGAACCGTTGGGAACCTGTTTCCCCGGGCGGGGGTTCGCCCCCGGCGCGGGGCGGTTCGTTCCGCTGGATTGCGCAGGAGATTGCGATCCCGCCGGTGAGTCGCCTGGCGACTTCGATGGCGAACCGTCGGCACCCGCGGACGGCGGCTTGTCGAGCACCTCGGCCAGTCGGTGATCTCCTGCCGCGAGGCGGTCGAGTTTCGTGGCCAGGTCCTGCCATTTGCGTTGAGCCTCGGCAGTTCGGCCCTCGTCGTCCCGTTGCACCTGCTGGAGCAGTTGGGCCAATTGTTCCTCCAGGGCCAGCAGCTCCTGCAGTTGGGGTTGGGCGAAGGCCCCCCGGGCCGCCCCCAGTGCCTGGGCCAGTTGCCTGAGATCATCCCGCGCCTCGGCGGCCGCCTGGGCCCCCTGAGTGGAACTGCCGGACGCGAGCTGACTGGCGGCCTGCCGCATCTCGGCCGCGATCTGTCCGGGGGGAGTCTCCGCGGCGGCCGTCTCGAGCTTCCGGCGAAGTGCCGGTGACTCGGTCGAGGCGTCCCGTCGCAGGGCCTCCAGCAACTCCGCCAGCATCTCGACACGCGTGGCCAATTCCCGCTGGGCACGGGCGAGCTCGGCCGCAGACTGCCGCGACGGCTCGGCCCCTCCCCCAGGCCGGGTCCCACGAGGGCTCTGCGGTGCCGAGCCGGGGGAACCCGCTGGCGGAGAGGCGGCGGCTCCCTGTGGACCGGCCGTTCCATTCGCAGATGAAGACGATTTCGAGGAAGACTGCCCCGATGAGGACTTTTCTGAGGAAGACTGTCCTGCAGAGGTCTCGGCGGCCGGGCGACCAGTGGCCGATGAAGGCGAATCGGCACCTTCCGGTGCTCCCGAGTCGCGGGCCACCTCGGCCTGGGCCCGGGCGAGTTCCTGGGCCTGACGATGGGCTTCATCGAGGCGTTGTCCAAAATCCCGAGCCCCCATCGCCGCGAGGTGATCGGCCAGTTGGTCAAGCTGTTCGGCCGACTCCTCCGCCGCCTGGGCCGCCCCGTCCCCCTGTT
>JBKCTR010000122.1:0-7100 GCA_046318755.1 Planctomycetaceae bacterium | reverse complement strand
GATTGCAACTGACGGGCGATGACCACGATTTCGACAACCGCTTCTACAACTCTCCGCAACCCCGCCGCGATGTGGCGGTGGGGTTCTTGGGGACCGCCTCTGCCGACGACATCAACGGACCTCGCTACTACCTCGACTTGGCGCTGACCAACGATCCCACCCGCAATGTGCGGGTCACACCTCTCGACGCGTCGAGTCTGGCCAGTCCCGCCGGTGAATCATCGGGGAGATTGATTGTGGTCACAGATGCGGTCACCGATGACGTCGCGGTCCGGCTGCGGCAGATGGTGGAAGCGGGCGCGATTGTGCTGGTCGCCCCGGCCGAACTCGCAGCGGCCGAAAGCCTTCCCCGGCTGCTTCCTGGACTCGACTCGGCAGCGGCCGCTCCTCCGGCGAAGGGGGGTTATCTGCTGCTGGGAGAGATCGACTTCACCCATCCGCTGTTTGCCCCCTTCGCCAATCCCCCCTACAGCGACTTCACCAAAATCCATTTCTGGCAGAGCTGGAAACTGGCGTTGCGTACGGCCCTTGAGGGGCAGTCATCGCCAAGCGTTGTGGCGCGTTTCGACAATGGCGATCCCGCGCTGCTGGAAGAACGGCTGGGGCGCGGACGAATCCTGGCACTTGGAGCGGGCTGGACCCCGCGGCAGAGCCAATTGGCGCTTTCGAGCAAGTTCGTCGGACTCATGGGAACGTTGCTCGACCTCGCCCTCGGGGAAACGGTCGCTCCTCCCACGCTCACCACGGGACAGCCATTGCCACTTCCCACGGGTGCCATCGACTCGGGGTGCCGGGTCACCACCCCTGGGGGAACCAGCGAGGACCTTCCGGCGGGAACCACCCAGTTTGCGGGAACCACCATTCCGGGGCTCTACACCGTCTCCTGGGGAGATCAAGCGGTTCCGATCGCGGTGAATCTCTCCGACCTCGAAAGCCAGACCACTCCGCTGGAGGTCGAACAGTTGGAACGGCGGGGAGTGCCACTGGGAAGCGTTCCCCCACAGACCGAGCGGCTGGAACGATTGCGCCAACTGCGCGACCAGGAGTTGGAGTCCCGGCAGAAGTTGTGGCGTTGGCTGCTGGTGGGGGCCCTGGGACTGGTGATTCTCGAAACCTGGTGGGCGGGCCGCAGTGAACGGGCCCTGATTCCCGCGGAGACCCCGGCATGAACGATTTTGTTTCCCTCGCGCGACGAGCCCTGCCATGAACAGTGACACTCCACGGCGCAATCGAATCAGTTCTCTCGCCCAAGAGGGAACCCGCATTCCCCAGGTGCAGGGGGAATTGAGACACAGTTTGCTGCAGGTTGCAGGACGTCTTCGTCAATTGCGGCTGTGGCAGGCCCTGACCCTCGCTTGGCTGTTGGCCGCCGGGCTGGGGGTTTTGCTGTGGATGACGGGCAGCCATTCCGCCGATGGAGCAGCCCTGGCTCGTGGAGTCGCCCTCGTGGCGGGGCTGTTGGCCGTGCTGGGGATGTTTCAGGCCTGGTGGTTTGCGCCGGGAGAGCGGCAGGCCGCCCAGCGGGTTGAACAGACCTTTCCCGAGTTGAACAGCTCGCTCCTGGCCGCGCTGCAGATGCGGCCCGACCAGCCCGATGGACGCTTCGGCTTCCTGCAGTCTTCGGTGATCTTGCAGGTCCTCAGCCACTCCGCCCTCCGCAATTGGAACGAGGTCGTTCCCACAGGTCGGCTGCGAAGGATCATGGCGGCCCAGTTTGCGTCGCTCGGTCTGCTCGGCGCGATGCTCTGGGGATTGGGTAAGACCGGCGGGGGCGACACCGCCAACGCCGCCGCATCTCCCGGCCGCTTGGCGACCGCGACGGTCTCAGGCTTCACGATGACGGTCGAACCGGGAAACACCGAGGTGGAACGGGGAACCAGCCTGCTCGTGTTGGCCCGCGTGACGGGAGCTCTGCCCGATCAAGGGACTCTCATCTACGCACCCACTGGAGACGACCCGGGAGAAGAAACCAGACTCTCCCTCAACCGCAGCCTGAACGACCCGGTCTACGGTGCCCGCATTGCCCAGGTGAACGCTCCCTTGCAATACCGGGTGGAACTCGATGGCGAGGTTTCTCCCACGTACCAGGTGACTGTCTTTGAGTATCCGCGGCTGGAACGGACCGACGCCCTGCTGAGTTACCCCTCCTATACGGGTCTTGAGTCGCGTCGGGTGCAGGATGTGCGCAGTTTGTCGGTCGTCGAGGGAACGAAAGTGCAGTTGGAATTCCAACTCAACAAACCGGTCCCCACCGCCGAGCTCACCGAGCCGAACCAGCCCGCGATTGTTCTCGCCGCCACCGAAGGCCAGCCCACTCTGTACACGGCCGTCATCCCCAGTGATCGCAGCCGCAAGCTGACCTTGCGGCTGCTCGACGACGCGGGCAGGGCGAATGTGCAGTCATCCGAGATCAAAATCCAGGTCGTTCCGAACCAGCCCGCTTCGGTCAAGCCATTGTTCCCTGCCCGCGACATCGAAGCCTCGCCCCTCGAAGAAATCGATCTGAAGGCCACTGTCTGGGACGATTTTGGAATTCCCCGGGCGGGTGTCACCTATTCACTGGCCGGCCGGCCTCCCGTCGAGGTGGTGCTGGCGGAACTGGTCAGTGGAAAAAACCGGCAGGAAATGGCCCACTCAGTATCCCTCGAGAGTCTGCAGGCCCAGCCCGACGAACTGGTGGCCTACTCCTTCTGGGCCGAGGATCTGGGCCCCGACGGCCAGGTCCGCCGCACCCTGGGAGACATGTATTTCGCCGAGGTGCGGCACTTCGAAGAGATCTATCGCCAGGGAGAGGCGCAACCCGGAGACCAACAGGCCAATCGTCAACAACAGGGTCAAGGGCAGGGACAGGGGGCGAACGCCAAAGCGGCCCAAGAACTGGCCGACCTGCAGAAGCAGATCATCAATGCAACCTGGAAGGTGATTCGCCGCGAGGTGGCCGAAAAACTCAGTCCCTCTTTTAAGGACGACATGCAGCAGTTGGCCGAATCGCAGGAGCAGGCGCTGTCGCAGACGACCGCTCTGGCGGAACGGGTGACTGACAACGAATCGCGGGGCCACGTAGAACGGGTCACCCAGGCTATGCAGACCGTGCTGACTCATCTGCAGGAGGCCCGGGACGACACGGCCCGCGAGCCCCTCCCCACCGCGCTCATCCATGAACAGGCCGCGTCGCAGGCCCTGTTGAAGTTGCGGGCCCGCGAGCACGAAATCACGCGCCAGCAGCAACAGCAACAACAGCCCGGGCAGCAGGCGAACCGGGGACGCTCGTCCCAGCAGCGTCAGCAGCTCGATCAGTTGGACCTCAAGGAGGACGAAAACCGCTACGAAACGCAACGGATGGCCCAGTCCCAACAGGAGACTTCGACCGATCGCGAAGACCGCCAGGTCCTCAACCGCCTGCGGGAACTTGCCCGCCGACAGCACGATTTGAACGATCAACTCAAAGACCTGCAGTCGGCGCTGGAAGCCGCCGAGACCGAGGAAAAGAAAGAGGAGATCCGTCGGCAATTGCAGCGGCTCCAGGAAGAGCAGGAACAGATACTGCGAGATACCGATGAACTGCAGACCCGCATGGATGCTCCCGAGAACCAGGAGCGGATGCAGGAACAACGGCAGCAGTTGGAGCAGGCCCGCGAACAGGTGCAGCGGGCGGCCGAATCGCTCCAGGAGCAACAGCCCACCCGCGCCGCTGCGTCGGGGACCCGGGCCGAGCAGTCGTTTGAGGAACTGCGGGACGAATTCCGCCGGCAGTCTTCGGGACGATTCAACGAGACGGTGCGAGACATCGTCGATCAGGCCCGCCAATTGGAGAGCCGCGAACAGGATGTTCGCCGGCAGATTGAGCAGGCGATCAACCCCGATGCCGAAAACCGCTCGCTGCGTTCCGACACCAATCGGGAACAGATGGCCGAGGAACTCAACCGCCAACGCCAACGCCTGACCGAACTGGTCGACAAAATGCAGCAAACCATCACGGATGCCGAGGAATCGGAACCGCTGCTGGCCGAGAAGCTGTACGACGCCGCCCGCGAGGTGCAGAGCCAGAATGTGCCCCAGGCCCTCGATGCCACCCGCCAAAGTGTGCAGCGGGGCCTGCTGGAAGACGCCCAGCAACTCGAACAGCGTGTGGGTCGGGGAATCGAACAGGTCCGCGAGAAGATCGAAGGGGCCGCTGAGGCGGTGCTGGGAGACGAAACCGAGTCGCTCCGCCGGGCCCGCGCAGAGCTGCGCAACCTCTCCCGCGAGGTGAACGACGAACTGCGTCGGAACCAACCCGAGGGAGAAGATCCCCGCGAAGCCGACAGTCGCCCCGCAGGGCAACCGGGCGATGCCACCGCGCGCGAGCCACAAGAGGGGCAGCCCCAGGAGGGACAGGGTCGAAATGGTCAGCCTCCGTCCGAGGAGACGCCCACCGATCGTCAGCAGTCGCCCAATCGCGGGCGTTCTGGCCGGGGCACTGCGAGCCGACCCGGTGAACAATCCGAAAACGACCCCCAACAACCCAACGATGGCAATGCCCCGGCCGAGGCAGAGACCGAGAATCCAGAAGCGCCTCGCAGCGCAGAAAGTGCTTCTCGAGACCCGCAGGGCCGACCCCGCCCGGGCCAGTCCCAGGGTAACCAGCGGAATCCCAACGGCGAGTCTCAACCGGGCCAGGAACCGGGGGAGGAAAACGCCCGAACCGGGGAGCCGACCGAGCCGCCTGGAGAAGGCGAACCTCAGGCACAACCCGGCAACTCACAAGCCGCTCGGGGGCGTGGAGGCAACGCACGAGGGAACCGCGCAGGTCAAGAACCAGAGAATCCCCCTCCCGGCGAGACCGGGGGCGAAGAGCCCGGTGAAGAAACCGCCGAGCCAGAGATGTCTCAGGAGGAGAGCCAACCGGGAGATGGGGACGGAGCGGGCCAGACCCCATCCGCGGGCCGACCGAATTCCCCGGCACGGCAGGCGGGCAACCGCAATCGGGATGGCGGTCCGCAGCGGGGTGCCACGGGGCCCCTCGATCGAGTGACCGACGCCGGTGGTTTCGCCCCCTTTACGGGCCGCGACTTCCGCGAGTGGTCGGACCGGCTGCGCGATGTCGAAGAGATGGTCAGTGATCCCGAGCTGCGGGCCGAGGCTGCCCGCATTCGGGACAGGGCCCGGGCCATTCGCGGGGAGGCCCGCCGCAATTCGTCCGAGCCGAACTGGGACCTCGTCCGCATGCAGGTGGCCAATCCGCTCGCCGAGTTGAGCCGACGGGTGAATGACGAACTGCTCCGCCGCCAGAACCGCCAGAATGTGATTCCGCTGGATCGCGATCAGGTCCCGCCGCGGTACTCAGAAAAGACCCGCAAATACTACGAACGTCTGGGGAGCGGGCAGTGATCATCGCTGAGATCACGCTGGGAGGCAGACAATTCCTCGTCCCGGCTGTTTGCCTGGCGGGGCTGGCGCTGGCCGTGTTGTTCTGGTCGTACGCGCGGTCGCGGCGGCGGACCGGCGGCCAACTGGCAGCACTGTTGCTGAAGACCCTGGGCATTGTCGCACTCACCACCTGCCTGCTCGAGCCGCTCTACACTGGCACACGACCTCGCCCCGGCAGCAACCTCGTTTTGGTCGTGGCTGACGACAGCCGCAGTCTGCAGGTACTGGACCCCGCGACGGGGCAATCGCGCGGAGCCGCGCTGCGTGAGCCACTCCGCGACGAGACCCCCTGGCTGGTCCGGCTGGGGCAGGATTTCGATCTGCGGCGTTACGCGATCGATGAGACGCTGCACCCCGTCAAGACCTTTCACGAACTCCGACAAGAGGGACAGGCTTCGCAATTGGTCGAGGGATTGCGCGCCCTGGCCGACCGCTTCCGCGATCGACCTGTCGCGGGAATCGTCCTGTTGACCGATGGCAACGCGACCGACGCCGACTCCTGGGGAACGGCTCACGAGGGACTGCCCCCGGTCTTCCCCGTGCCGATCGGCAGCGACAGCCGCCAACTCGACGTGGCAGTCGACCGGGTGGAGGTGACCCAGACCAACTTCGAGGCGGCCCCGGTCACGCTGACCGCGCGGGTGACCGGGCAGGCTCTGGGGGGACGCGAGGTGGTGCTGCGAGTGCTCGACGAAGAGGGACACGAAGTCGAACGGCGTCCCTTGGGAACCATCGCCGAATCCGAGCCCCGCAGCGAGCGGTTCCTGCTGCGTCCGGAGAAAACCGGCATCAGCTTCTACACCGTGCAGGCCTTCCTCAATGAGGAAGAATCGCTGACGGGCCCAAATGCCCAGAGTCTGGAGGCGACCCGCGAAAACAACCAGCGGACGGCCACAGTCGATCGAGGTGGCGGTCCCTTTCGGATCCTCTACGTTGGCGGTCGTCCCAGTTGGGAATTCAAATTTCTGCGGCGTGCCATTGACGCCGATGATGAGCTGAACCTGGTCGGCCTCGTGCGGATCGCCCGCAAGGAGCCGAAGTTTGCCTTCCTGGGGCGCGGTGGCGAGCGGACCAATCCGCTCTTCCGCGGCTTCACCAATCAGGAAGAGGAACAAGCCGAAAAATACGACCAGCCCGTTCTGATTCGCCTCGGCACATCCGATGCCGCCGAATTGCGCCAAGGCTTCCCCGCGACATCCGACGATCTGTTCCCGTATCACGCGGTCATCATCGACGATGTCGAACAGGCGTTTTTCACGCAGGACCAACTCGCGCTGCTGCAGCAGTTTGTCAGCCGTCGGGGCGGCGGGTTTCTGATGCTCGGTGGCGTTGAATCGTTCGCGGAAGGGGGCTACCAACGGGGCCCGGTCGCAGAACTGCTGCCGGTTTATGTCGATCGCCCCCAGGCAGGGGGATCATCCACAGGACACCGGCTGCGGCTGACGCGGGAGGGCTGGCTGCAATCGTGGGTTCGCCTGCGCAGTAATGAAACCGACGAAGACGCCCGCCTGGCCTCGATGCCCGAGTTCCAGACGCTCAACCAGGTCCGCTCGATCAAGCCCGGGGCCTCGATTTTGGCCCAGGTCATGAGTGAAGACGACACACCCCGCCCGGCCCTTGTGGTGCAGCCATATGGCCGGGGCCACACGGCAGCCCTGTTGATTGGGGATCTGTGGCGCTGGCACCTGCGT
>JBKCTR010000121.1:0-14184 GCA_046318755.1 Planctomycetaceae bacterium | reverse complement strand
CCCCCTGTCTCCGAACAAATCGGTGTTGAAGCATGAGTGACCGTGAAGCGATTGTGAGGGTGCGGGGAGTGCACAAGTACTTTTCCCGCGGTTCGGAACGGGTGGATGTGCTCCAGGACCTCAACCTGGATGTCCCTCAGGGGGAGTTTTTGGCACTGATGGGGCCTTCGGGTTCCGGCAAGACCACCCTGCTGAACCTGATCGCCGGGCTCGACACCCCCAGCGAGGGGCGGGTCGAAGTGGCTGACCAGTTGATTTCCAACATGACTGAGGCGCAGTTGGCCACCTGGCGAACCCGCAACGTGGGGTTCATCTTCCAGTTCTATCACCTGTTGCCGGTGTTGACGGCCTACGAAAACGTCGAGCTGCCGCTGCTGTTGCTGCCAATGACCGCGGCCCAGCGGAAGGAGCAGGTGCTGACCGCCCTGGAACTGGTCGGTTTGTCGGGCCGGTTGACTCATCGTCCCGGTCAGTTGTCAGGCGGACAGCAGCAGCGCGTCGGCATCGCCCGGGCCATCGCCACCGATCCCACGTTGATCGTGGCGGACGAGCCCACTGGCGACCTCGACTCGAAGTCGGCCGAGGAGATTCTGAACCTGCTGGGGGTGCTGCAGAAGGAATTGGACAAGACCATCATCATGGTCACGCACGATCCCAAGGCGGCCGAACGCGCCCAGCGAACGCTGCATCTCGAAAAGGGACGGCTGGTTCAGGAGCAGATCCGCCAGGCCAATTCCGCCTAGCGCGTCGCGAGCCGACCCGGCGACTGGACCAATCCGTGACTTGATCCTGTGGATTTTGCTGGCTTCCCCCGAGGGAATTCCGATGTTTCACTTCGTTGGCCTGATCTTCAAAAACCTGCGCCGCAACCTGCTGCGGACGATCCTCACTGCCCTGGGGACCATGGCCCTGGTCTTCGTGGTGACCCTGGTGGGCTCGGTGCTCGACTTCATCGACAGCCAGACCTCAGAGAAATCGAACGATTTCAAAGTGCTGGTGACCGAGAAGAACAAGGCTCCCAGCCGGCTGCCCCGGGCCTACCGAACCTCGCTGCAGGAGGGGGCCGCCCGTGGTCCCGACGATGTAAAACCGGTCGACTACATGACCTGGGCCTTCTATGGCGGGACGCTCGATCCCACCAAGATGTCCCGCGAGAACTTTCTGTTTCTCATCGCCTGCGAGCCCGAGAAGGCTCCCACCATGCTGGATGATCTGGACCAGTTGGGACCTGCCGACATGGCCCGCCTGCAGGAGGGTGTGGCCAAGATGAAACGGCAGGCGAACGCCGTCATCATCGGCCCCGAACAGCTCAAGACCATGAACAAGAAAGTGGGGGAACGCTTCACCCTCAATGGCCTGATCTTCAAGGACCTCAACCTCGAATTCGAGATTGTCGACTCCTTTCCCGAGGCGGCCCAGCGTTATGGCCAGACCTCGTTGATGAACCTCGACTACCTGCTGCAGGGAATTGACGAATACGAGGCGAAGAACAAAAAGAAGCTCAGCAATGCCGACGACCCCATCGCCTTCGTGATGCTGAAGGTCAAGAACAAGAACGACTACGAACGACTCTCGGCCCAGATCGCCAACTCCCCCCTCTACACGTCGCCGGCCGTCCGTTGCGAATCGGCCAGCTCGGCCGTCTCGACCTTTCTCGAAGGTTGGAAGGACATCTTCTGGGGCATGCGCTGGATTCTGGTCCCCGCCATTCTGATTACCCTGGCCATGGTGATTGCCGTGGCCATCAGCATCAGTGTCCGCGAGCGTCGGCAGGAGATTGCCGTGCTGAAAGTGCTGGGCTTTCGCCCAGGGCACGTGATGTTCCTGGTGTTGGGCGAGGCGCTGCTGATCGGCATTCTGGCCGGGCTGTTCAGTTCGGCCGGTTCCTATCTGCTGTTCAACAAGCTGCTGGGGGGCATCGCGCTGCCCATCGCCTGGTTCCAGCGGTTCTTCATTCCGCAGAAGGCCATCCTGTGGGGAATCGCGATTGGGGCTGGCACCGCGTTTCTGGGCAGCATCATCCCGGCCTGGTCCGCCCGTTCGGTCCGCGTGGCCGATGTCTTCTCGAAGGTCGCCTGAGTCATGGCTTCACTGCCCCTCCCCCTGACGGCCCAATTCGTTCCGCTGCTGGCACTGGTCAGACGGTTTGACACCGCCCGCATGGCGCAACACCCCATGCTCTTCGGCAGCCTGGCGGCGCTGCTGCTGCTGATGCTGGGGCTGGCGTTCGTCGGGAAGGTGCCGCTCGCGTACAACCTGCGCAATCTGATGGTCCGCTGGACAACCACGCTGCTGATGTTGGTGGCGTTCTTCCTGGTGGTGTTGCTGTTGATCGGCATGCTGGCCTTCGTCAATGGCCTCGATGCCCTGACCAACAACAGCGGCCAGCCTGGAAACGTGGTGGTGTTCTCGAGCGGAGCCAACGACGAGGGCTTCAGCAACCTGGCCCTCAACGAAGTCTCCAACGTCGAACGGATGGAGGGGATTGCCGTCGATGAAGCGGGCCAGCGCATCGTCAGCAAAGAGGTGTTTGTGATTGTGAACCGGGAAATCCCCACTCCCAAGGGGGCTCCTCCGCGACGTCAATTTGTGCAGCTCCGCGGCATTGAGGATCCGCAGCTCGCGGCCTTCGTGCACGGTTTGAAACTCAAGGAGGGGGGCCAGTGGTTTTCGGAGGCGGGGGTGGAGGAGCGGCCGGGAGCCGACGGCCAGTCGCAGGTCGTCCGCCAATGCGTGCTGGGGAATGGAATTGCCGGCGAATTGGGCAAAGATCGGCCGAATTCCCAACCTCTGGGTGTGGGGGACGTGTTCGAGATGGCCGACCGCAGCTGGAAGGTGGTCGGCATACTCGACTCCACCGGGTCCACCTTCGACTCAGAGGTCTGGGCGAAGCGGCAGATTGTGGGGGAGGGGTTTGGAAAGGAATCGAGCTATTCTTCGTTTGTCATCCGGGCGGCCGATGTCGCCAAGACCGCCGAACTGGCCAAAACCCTGAAAGACTCGAAGGAAGTCGCGCTCAACGCCATGACCGAGCAGGACTATTTTCAGTCGCTGTCGGAAACCAGCCGGGTCCTGTTGTATGCCGTCTGGGTGGTGGTGCTGTTCGTCGCGCTCGGGGGCGTTTTCGGCGTTATGAACACGATGTTCGCCGCGATCAGCCAGCGGATCAAGGACATCGGCGTATTGCGGATGCTGGGCTACTCCAGCGGCCATGTGCTGATGTCGTTCCTGTTGGAGTCTCTGGTGCTCTCGCTGATCGGAGGCCTGCTGGGCTGTGCCTTCGGCATGCTGCTGGACGGATTGACGGCCAAGAGCACGGTTGGGGGCCAGGGGGCGGCCAAGACGGTGGTGCTGCAGTTCGTCGTTTCGCAGGAGGTGCTGGCCACGGGACTGTTGCTCTCCCTGTTGATGGGGCTGATCGGGGGCCTGCTGCCGGCCCTGCGGGCCATGCGGATGAAGCTGCTGGAAACCCTGCGGTGAACCCAGACGCCGGGCGGCGTGCAGCCAAACCTGCAGTCCTGCGCAGTACTGCGGCCTGGTGAATCGAGGACTGGGATGCGGCGAGACAAGTCGCCCATCACATCCAGCGATCGCCCTCAGTGGCCCAGGGGAATTGGCAGGCGATCGATGCCCTGCCGTTACGACGATTTCCGTGACGACAATTTTTGGTGCCAGACGGCGCGGGAGGCACAGGGTGGGTGAACGCCCTCCAGCCGAGTGCGCAAAGAAAAACCACGCCCCAGCCAAGGCCGGGGCGTGGTCAACATCTCAAGATCCCATTGGCTCACTGGATGGCGCAGGTTTCAGAAATGGCTGTCAGGTTTTCCCCCGAATACCCAGCCTGGAACAGCCTCCCCATGCTGTCCAGTGAACCATTCCTGCCTCCGGCGTCCGATCGCTGGGCGAGCCAGACCTACTTCTTCTTCTTGGGAGGCAGATCCTTGCCCGCCTGAAGCGCCTTCGCCGAGGCAACCAGGCCGACGAGGGCGGTATCCATCAATTTCGCCAAGTCTCCCCCCTCGACTTCCTGAGCCACGAACAGACCGTCGCAGGTGGCCATCGTCAGGGTGGCCATCTTCTTGACGGAAGCGGGGCTCAGCGAGGGCATGACCGACTTCCACAGTTGGCCGAAAATCTCCTGGGCGTGCTTGCGGATCGCCACGTAGCCAGTCCGGGCCGTCAGTTCATCTTCACGCCGGTCGAGCACCAGCATGGTTCCCAACCGCAGGAACTCGGCAGCCGCTGACCACGCCTCGGTAATCTTGTGGAACGCCTTTTGCAGATCATTGAGGGCATTGCCCGTGGGGTTGGGCAGAGGGAGCAGCTTCTCGCGGAAGCGGATGAAGCTGCGCTCGATCACCGCGGCGATCAGCAGGTCCTTGCTCTTGAAATGCCAGTAAATCGAGCTGGCGGGCAGTCCCGAACGCTCGCTGACCAGGGAGATACTGGTGCCATCATAGCCCAGTTCGCCCGCCAATTGGGATGTCGCGTCCAGGATTTGTTCCCGCGACGCGATGCCGTTCGACCGGCGTTGAATCTCACGGGGGGAAGCCGAGGCCGGAAGAATCGAGGGGGGGGGAGAAATCGCCATTAACGCTTCGCTCTTTCAAAAGAGACATGCCAGACGGAGAATCGAAAACTTCACGCGGTGCACACCGTCTGGGCTCGAGGATGAGAAGGCACTGCGGAAGTTGTCGGGCTGCAGAGTCAGGCCGACGGATCAGAAGTTCAGACGGAAAGATCAGACGGGTGGTCCGGTCTGGGGGTAACCAAAACTGTCAGGTGGTGCCGACAACCGCTCCCATTTCCGGGGCATCATCAGGCACCAATCGGCTTCAAAATCCTCGCGAGACTTAAGCAGCCGCCCTGCTTCGCAAATCATACGTTCCAAGAAGTGTTCCGTCCAGTCTCCCACGGCCTGCGGTGCACGAATTCCTCAAAAGTTCCTTCCAACGAGTGACACCGCCTGATATGGGCCATCCATCTGAGAATTCCGCAAGTCGCCATAGTCCCCTTGATGGAACAGACTGCTGATTCCGAGGGCCACCAGCAACTCTCCACGCGACCGGACCACCAGACTCTGGTCATCGACCGGCCTGATTCCTCGGTTTTTCACTGGTCAACTCACTCTGCCGTCGCTGAATGTGAGGCTGCGTGCCCAACTCCTCTGTGGCTGCTCACCGCGGACTCCCCGCCCCCCTGGTGAAATCGTCAGACTCTGGACCCCGGTCCCGAGTGCCCGCCCGTGGCGATCAGGCAGTTCGCATTCGGCAAACAGCTGGTGCCCGTCTTATCGATTGCCACCGCTGGGTGGCCCCACCCCCAACTGTGGTGGCCCCGCTCAAAATCTCGCCACCCACGCAGCCAACGCTTCGCCTGCCCCCCAGCCCAAGTGCAGCGGTGGCGCCCTCCTCGGCCTTCCAATCCTTCAAACCCACCCCGGGCCAGGAAGACGCTGAAAAAGGATATGTCTGTACCGTATTGCTGTGGGGTGGGTTGGATGACCGCCCCACCATCCATGGGATAGAATTCCCTCAATCTGACCCCTGGCTTCTTGCTGAACCACCCGACATGGCTCCGGTCTCTCCACGCGTCTTGCCACTCATTTGCAGCGACAGCCCCACTCATTTTGAGAGACTGTCGTTGATCCGCCTGACGCTGGCCACCGGAATCTTGGTCGCGGCCCTCGGATGGGCCTCTCCGGTCTGTGCCGAGCCAGACCAAGCCACCCCGGAATTTACCACCGAACAGGTCGAATTCTTCGATCAGCAGGTGCTTCCCCTCCTCAAGAACCGTTGTTTCAAATGCCATGGTGCTGAGGAACGCCTGCGCGGTGCGCTGCGTTTGACCACCCGGGCCGGAGTGCTGCAGGGGGGGGATCAGGGACCGGCTGTCTCGCTCGACAAGCCGGCCGAGAGCCTGCTCTTGAAGGCGATCAACTACCAGGGGCCCAAAATGCCCCCCAGTGGCCAGCTTCCCGCGGCCGAGATCGAGACACTCACCCAATGGGTCAAGGAAGGACTGCCCGTCTCGGCCGAGCATCTGGGCCAGCCCGCGGCGAAGTCGGAACCGGGGGGCGGCATCCATCTGGAGGAAGCCCGCCAGTATTGGGCCTACCGCCCGGTCGCCAGCCCCGCCCCCCCGACAGTCCGTGAGGCGGGTTGGGTCCGCAATCCCATCGACGCATTTCTGCTGGCCCCCCTGGAACAGGCGGGTATCCCTCACAACCCGCCCGCCGACGCCGCCGCGCTGATTCGCCGATTGACCTACGACCTCACCGGCCTGCCCCCCGCGCCCGCCGAGATCGAGCAGTTTGTCAACGACTCTGCCGGGCCCCACGCCGAGGAGGCTTACCAGCGCCTGCTCACCCGACTGCTCGATTCTCCCCGGTATGGCGAACGCTGGGGGCGTCATTGGCTCGACCTCGTGCGGTTCGCCGAGACCCACGGCTACGAGCGAGATTCCGCCAAACCGTTTGCCTGGCGGTATCGCGACTATGTCATTCAGGCGTTCAATCAGGACAAACCGTACGATCGGTTCCTGTTGGAACAGTTGGCTGGCGATGAACTCGACGATGTCTCGACCGAGACGATGATTGCCACCGGGTACTACCGGCTGGGAATCTGGGATGATGAACCGGCCGACCGTCCCCTGGCGAAGTACGACATTCTGGACGGCATCGTATCGACGACGGGACAAGTGATGCTGGGGATGTCGATCGGCTGCGCCCGCTGCCATGATCACAAGAAAGACCCGCTCCCCGCCCGCGACTATTACAGCCTGCTGGCCTACTTCCGAGACATCAGCGACATGAACGTCGGCAATCTCCGGCGGGTGGCGTACGATGTCGACCAGCGGGAGCAGGCGGCCGCCCAGGCCGCACACCGCCGGAAGGAACACGAGGTGTATCGTCGGCTGCAGAACGTGCGGGGGGAGTTCGCCCAGGCTCTGCGCGAGAAGCGGGGACTCGAAGTGCTGCCCCCCGGGGCCGACCTGACCGATCTGCGTTACCGCTTCTACCGCGACACCTGGGAGCGGCTGCCGGACTTCGACGGACTGAAATTCGAGGAAGAGGGTTCCCTGCCCGCCGGCTACGTCACCCTGGCCGTCGCCTCGCGAGCCGAGTCGATTGGCATTGTCTATGAAGGGACGCTGCGTGTCCCCGAAACGGGAGAGTACCGCTTCCGCGCGCAGGCCACCGAAGGCATTCGGCTGCTGATCGACGGGAAGGTGGTGTTCGAGCGGCGCGGCAAGGGGAAACACAAGGGGGAGTCCAAGATCCAGCTCTCCGCCGGTTCGCTGCCGTTTCGCGTCGAGTACTTCAACACCATCGCGCCGCCTCTGCTGCAGCTCTCGTGGTCGGGCCCGCAGGTTTCCGAGCGCAGCCTGACCGAGGCGGGCACCGGGGTGCTGGTGGCCGATTCGCGGACTGCCGGGCAAGAATGGAACTTCACCACCACCGAGCCGTCGCCCGACTGGATGCAGCCCGACTTCGACGCTTCGGCCTGGAAAAAGGGGCCGGGAGGCTTCGGACAGAACGGCACCCCGGGGGCGGTCGTCCGCACCGAGTGGAAAACCGCCGATCTGTGGCTGCGGAAGACATTCGCAGCCCCCCAGCGACCGGTTCGGCTGGCGCTGCGGCTCCATCACGACGAAGAAGCCGAGGTCTATTTGAATGGCCAGTTAATCCATCGGGCGGCGGGGTTTGTCACCGCCTACCAGCAGGTGGTGCTGCCAGTCGAGGTCAATGCCCTGCTGAAGGAACAGGACAATGTGCTGGCCGTCCACTGTCATCAAACCGGGGGAGGCCAATACATCGACGTCGGCCTGGTGGAGGCACCGGCCGACGCGGTGCTCGACAGTCTGTTCGCCCAACATGGTGCCACCCTGCTGGGTGAGCGGGCGGCGGAATGGACCCGCTTGTCTCAAGAGCTGGCGGCCCTGCGCGAGCAACCGCTCCCCGAGCCGGGCATCGAGGTGATGTGCGTGGAAGAGCGGGGCCGCGAGCCGACCCATATCCTGCTGCGGGGCAACCCCCAGGCGCTGGGGGACAAGGTCGAACCACATCCCCCGGCGGTCGCCTGTGGGCCCGTCCCCGTTTCCATCGAGGACCGGCCCCAGCGGAACAGCTCGGGCAAACGACTGGCCCTGGCTCGCTGGATCACTCATCCCGACAATCCCCTCACGCCGCGGGTGATGGTCAACCGGCTCTGGCAGCATCACTTTGGACGGGGCATCGTTCCCACTCCCAACGACTTTGGCCGCCTGGGAGAGGCTCCCACCCACCCCGAATTGCTCGACTGGCTGGCTCACCGGTTTGTCGAGGGGGGCTGGAAGATCAAGGACATGCACCGGCTGATTTGTTCTTCGAACGCCTATCGGCTCTCGTCCCGGGGTTCCCCCGAGGGCTTGGCCCGCGATGCCGCCAACAACCTGTTCTGGCGATTCAACATGCGGCGGCTTTCGGCCGAAGAGGTGCGCGATTCGATCCTGGCGGTTTCGGGTGACCTGCAACTGAAGGCGGGTGGACCGGGAGTTTACCCCGTCATTCCCCCCGAGGTTCTGGCGGGTCAGTCGGTCCCCGGCAGCGGCTGGGGCAAATCGCCCCCGGAAGAGGCGAACCGCCGCAGTGTCTATGTGCACCTGAAACGTTCGCTGGTTGTCCCCATTCTCTCGCAATACGATCTCGCCGACACCGACTCGAGCTGCCCCCTGCGATACACCACCACGGTCCCCACGCAGGCGCTGGGCATGCTCAACGGCGAGTTCACCAACCTGCAGGCGGAACGGTTCGCCAGCCGGTTGCGGGCCGAACATCCGAATGACGTGGCGGCGCAGATCGCCGGGGGAATTCGGTTGGTGTCGGGGCGGAGCCCGGGGGCGGCCGAGATCGAGCGCGACCGGCTGTTCATCGAACGCCTGGTCAGCGAGCAGAACCAAACCCCCGACGCCGCCCTGCGGACCTACTGCCTCGTCCTGCTGGGCAGCAACGAGTTCATTTACCTCGACTGATCATCGAGGCTCCCACTGGCCCCCGCCACGGGGCCCCGTTCGCACATTCCCCGGCCCCCCCAGGCCGAACCTGTTTTGCCGAAGGTCACCCGCGATGTCTTCCTCACGCCAGTTTTGCCGCCGCACCCGCCGGGAGTTTGTCTGGGAAGCCGGGGCCGGGTTTGGATCGGTGGCCCTCACCGGAATGTTCGCACAGGATGGCTGGCCCGGTTTGCAGGCCGCCGAGCCCCCCGCCGCCGAGACGTTCCGCGGCCCCATGACCCCCAGGCAGCCACATTTCGACGCGCCGGCCAAGGCGGTGATCTTCCTGTTCATGTATGGCGGCCCCAGCCACATCGAAACGTTCGATTACAAGCCGAAGATGTATGAACTCGACGGGCAGACCATTCCCGTCAAGACCTTTGGCCGCGGGGGGCATCGCAATCAGGGCCGGGCGGTTGGCCCCAAGTGGAAGTTCCAGCAGTACGGTCAGTGCGGCAAATGGATCTCGGACCTGTTCCCTCACCTGGCCACCCGGGTCGACGACATGGCGTTCATCCACTCGATGTATGCCGAAAGCCCCATCCATGGCTCGGCCATGCTGATGATGAACTCGGGTCGGATCTTGTCGGGACATCCCAGTCTCGGGTCGTGGATCACCTATGGATTGGGAAGCGAGAATCAAAACCTGCCGGGCTACGTGGTGATGCTCGACAAGACCGGGGGACCGATCAGTGGTCCCAAGAATTGGTCGAGCGGCTACATGCCTGCCGCCTACCAGGGAACGGTGATCCGCGCCAGCGGGGTGCCGATTCACAATCTGGCCCGCCCCGAGGGGACGTCGCGCGAGATGCAGCGGCTGTTGCTCGACCAACTGCGCCAGCGGAACGAAGAGCACCTGGCCACGCGCCACGACAACACCGAACTGTCCGCCCGCATCGCCAGCTACGAGCTGGCCTTCAACATGCAGCAGCATGCTCCCGAGGCGGTCGACTTCGCCCAGGAAACCCCGGCGACACTCGCCCTGTACGGCATCGACGGCTCGCGCACCGAAGACTTCGGCCGCAAATGCCTGCTGGCCCGCCGCCTGGTCGAGCGCGGTGTGCGCTTCATCCAGATCTACTCGGGCGGTGCCCACAATGACGACAACTGGGACGCCCACAGCGACATGGTGTCGAACCACACCAAACATGCCGGCAATACCGACAAGCCCATCGCCGGTCTGCTGCAGGACCTCAAAGAGCGGGGCCTGCTCGATTCGACCATCGTGGTCTGGGGGGGTGAGTTCGGCCGCCAGCCCACCGCCGAGTACGCCCAGGGAACCGGCCGCGACCACAACTCCTACGGCTTCACGATGTGGGCCGCCGGTGGCGGAATCAAGGGGGGTGTCAGCGTGGGGGCGACCGACGAACTGGGCAGCACCGCCGTCGAAAACCGCTTCCACGTCAAGAATCTGCACGCCACGATCCTCACGCAGATGGGGCTCGACCCCAACGGTCTCAGCTATCTGTTCAACGGCCTCGATCAGAAGCTGGTCGGGGTCGAACCAGTCGATCCGATCGATCAGATCATCTGAAGCCGGCCGTCGGCGGGTTGCGCCCACACTGGGTTTCCGAGCCCGGTGGGACACCCCTCGACTGCGCTGCCCCCTTCCCTCCACGATTCTCGCGCGGTCCTGCACAGGCCGTGCGGCCGGAAGCTCGCCTCGCTTTCTCACCCCTTCGTGCCGTCAGGAACGTGTCATGTGGAATGCCTTCTGGAGCCGGTTGTTCTCCACGTTGTCGTATCGTTTCTTTCGGCCGGTCAAACGGGTCTGGTTCCATCCCGTGTTGCTGGCGGTGGTGGGCGTCTGCCTGACCGTCGGTCTGCTGGCCTTCCACATCATGCCGGGCTTCCAGAGAAATGACGCCTGGATGGGTTTCGCGGGTCTGTTGTTTTTTCCCTTCCTTTTCTGGCTGCTCTCGCTGCTCGCCGTCACCGCGCTCTTGATCATTCCGAGACTTGTCTTTGGTGCGATCCTGGTGGTGCTGTTCCTCAAGGTTCCGTTTTTGCTCGGTTCGTTTTTCGGCTGGGTCCGTCAGTACCTGCCCCCCGAACTCCTCCCCCCCGGCGATTCATCAGAAGAGTCGGAATCTCCCTCCCCGGCCCAGGTCTGAGCGACGGCCCCCCGTCGCCAAGCCGTCGACGTGCCACGAACCACTCTCCCGCGGGCCCCCTGCCATTGCTGGCAGCCCCGCCTCGCGAGAGAATGCCCGTTCCCGTTGTTCGCCCAGCCCTCCCCCTTCCGCTCCGCATGGCCCTCACCCCCGAACTGCGAAACAGCCGATTCTTCAAAGCCTGCCGCCAGGAACCGGTCGATACCACCCCGGTCTGGATCATGCGGCAGGCCGGGCGCTATCTGCCCGAGTACATGGCGGTCCGCAGCAAGGTGAAGTTCATCGAGTTGTGCAAGACTCCCGAGCTGGCCGCCGAGGTCACACTGACGGCGCAGCGGGTGCTGGGGGTCGATGCGGCGATCCTGTTCGCGGACCTGCTCCCCATCCTCGAACCGATGGGGCTGAACCTCGAATACGCGGCCGGCGAGGGGCCGGTCATTCACAACCCGGTGAAGACCGCCAGTGAAGTCGACCGGGTACGGGAACTCGAAACGGTCGATTCCCTCAGCTATGTCTACGATGCCGTCCGGATCATCCGCCGCGAACTCCCCCCCGACATCCCCCTCATCGGGTTCGCCGGCGCTCCGTTCACCCTCGCCTCCTACGTCATCGAAGGCGGAAGCTCGAAGAACTACATCCACACCAAGACCCTCATGTACACCGATCCCGGGGCCTGGCGCACTCTGATGCAACGTCTCGCCGGCAGCCTCGGACGCTACCTTCAGGCCCAGGTCGCCGCCGGGTGCCAGGTGATCCAATTGTTCGACAGTTGGGCTGGCTGCCTCTCCCCCGCCGACTACCGCGAATATGTCCTTCCCTACACCCGGCAGGTCATCCAGGCGGTTCCCCCCGAAGTCCCGGTGATCAATTTCCTCACCGGCAACCCCGCCCTGCTCCCCCTCTGCCGGGATGCCGGTGGTGATGTGATCGGGCTCGACTGGCGCGTCGACCTGCGGACGGGTTGGGCGGCCGTTGGACCCACCCGTGGCGTCCAGGGAAACCTCGACCCCATCACCCTCTATGCCGATCTCGCCACCATCCGCAAGCGCGCCAATGACGTGCTGCTGGCGGCCGAGGGACGCCCCGGCCACATCTTCAACCTGGGGCATGGCGTGACCCCCGATGTGCCCCACGCACCGGTGAAGGCCCTCGTGCAGCTGGTGCACGACCTGGGAACCCGCAAGCCAACCGCCTGATGCCGAACGGTCTCGCGCGTCGCCGCAGGCCAATTCCATGCCCAATTCCCACTCCCGGTCAACGTCCCTGCGGCTCGACGGCCGCCAGCCCGCCGACGTCGCCCAGGCGGTCTCCCTGTTGCAGCAGGGTGGCATCGGCGGCATTCCCACCGAGACTGTGTATGGACTCGCGGCAGATGCCTTCCAACCGCGTGCCGTCGCCCGCGTGTTTGAAGCCAAGCAGCGTCCCGCCTTCGATCCGTTGATCGTTCATCTCCCCGATCCCGCGTGGCTCCCCCGGGTTGCCCGCGAGGTCTCGCCCCTCGCCCGCCAACTGGCGGGAAGGTTCTGGCCGGGCCCCCTCACGCTGGTGCTGCCGCGTCAGACGACGGTCCCCGACCTGGTGACCTCGGGTCTCGACTCGGTGGCTGTCCGGATCCCCGCACATCCCCTCGCACGGGAACTGATCGCGCAGGTCGGTTCTCCCCTCGCGGCCCCCAGTGCCAATCTCTTCGGACGAATCAGCCCGACCACCGTCCAACACGTGCTTGATCAATTGGAGGACCGAATCGACTTCGTCCTCGACGGCGGCCCGTGTCGTGTCGGGGTCGAATCGACTGTCCTCCAGGTGGAGCCCGAGGGACTGCGCCTGCTCCGTCCCGGTGGAACGACCGTGGAAGAGATCACAGCGGTATTCCCCGAGGTGGCATGGCTCGACCCGCTGGCTTCGCCCGGGCACAACCTGCCGCAAGTCGCCCCGGGCCTGCTGACCCAGCACTACGCCCCCCGCACCCCCCTGGAACTGGTCGACCCCGCAAACCTGGGTGACCGGGTGCGCGACTGGTCGGGCAGTCATCCCCACACGCAACTTGGCCTGCTTCGCTGGCAGAAGACTCCCGCCACCCGGGACGAGCCCGCTGGCACCAATACGTACACTGAATGGCTGACCACAACCGGCGACTGGAAGGGAGCGGCCGCCCGTTTGTTTGCCTGCCTGCGACGGCTGGATGAGTCGCAGTCGGAACTGATTCTGGCGGAGAGAGTTCCGGAAACTGGACTGGGGCGGGCGATCAACGATCGGTTGCGTCGCGCCGCCGCTCGCACGGAGTGACACAACACTCCCCAAGGGTGGCCCCGACAGCGCTCCCCGGGTCACCAGAGTCCCCGAAAATCGTCTCCAAGAGTGGCCCCGAAGGTTGTATTCAAGCTCGTTTTCCGACCCTTGGCCCGGTCAAATCCTGATGTTTCCACGAGGGAACGTAAAAACGCCTGGAAACCGGACACACTTTTTCGGGTTTCAAGGGAAATTCGAAAAATTGGACAAACTTCTCTTGTCTGTCGCCGGGGATCAGTTACCATTCCAGTGCAGCCGGTCGATCGATGTTCAAAGGTCCCTGCCCCACCTTTGTTCGTCTCCCGGCTGCATTTTTTCTTTGGCACCGCGGTGGCACCCCTCGGTTCATGTGCTGATCAGTCGAACTGATCATTCGAACAAAACTTGCGATCAGATGTGTCGGAACATGTTTGACCCGTGCCGAACCATGGTCAACGTGATCCCTTCTCGGGTCCTGCAAATGCGATCCGGCGATGCGACACTTCGTGACCGTTGAGCTGGAGTCTCAGTCGTCCTTCCCCGGCGGGAAACTCGGGAGTGATTTCAAACCCATTCAATGCGTGGGTCACACCTCCCGAAAGCTTCTGTTCAAATCGGCCCCCCAGCACGCCATCCGACGTCCACAGCTCCCCTTCCAGACGCAGTTCGGGATGTGGCAGGCTGAACTGAACCAGTACCCACAGCGTATCGCCCGGGCGCAACTCAGTCACCGGCCCGGTGACCTCGCGGGCCCCCCGCCGGGTCCCCA
>JBKCTR010000120.1:0-6098 GCA_046318755.1 Planctomycetaceae bacterium | reverse complement strand
ATGGCGCTGGCCATAACGAAAACTGATGGTGCAGGGGGTGAACCCCTGCCGACGGGCGATGGCCAGCACGGTGGCCGAGTCGAGCCCTCCCGACAGCAGCACCACGGCCTTGGGTTGCGACACGGCGAAACGTCCAGAAACAGGGGATCGGTATGACAGTCGAAGAGGGGGCCCTGGGAGGGGTGCACACCCCGCCGCAGAACGGTTTCTGACTGTGATTGTCGTCTCCCCGACGGGAAGGGCAATTGAACGCTGGGGAAAAAATCAGCACTGGGCAGAACCAGCGGGCGAAATGGGCCGGACGTTCCGGGGGTCATCACCCTTGGGGAACACACGACCGCAAAGAGGATCGCCCGGACTGGCGTTGGGCAGCCGGGTTGATCAGAATTTGTGCAGGCGGCAGCAGCCCACAACCGAGTCTGTGCGGCGTCGCCCTCCTGGAGAGTTGCCCACGATCGGTCCAAGTCGTTCCCTTTGAGGCGCACTCCTCGCCCCCACCATCGATACGCCCACCGTCGAAACGTCCACCGTCGAGCCACCCATCGATGTCGCCAAACGATTCGGAAGTCATTCCCCCCCCCATCGCCGACTCGCTTCCCGAGAGTGCCGCGGGTCTGCCACAGCAATTCCTGGGGACGGAATTGGGGGGTTTGTTGCAGATGTATCGTCCCTATCTGCTGAGTGTGGCGTGGCAGATGCTGCCCAAGGGTCTCCTGGGCAAGGTGGCCCCCTCGGACGTGGTCCAGGAGACGCTGTTGCGGGGTTACCGTGAGTTTCCCGAATTCACGGGGAACGATTGGGCCGAGATGGTGGCGTGGTTGCGGCAGATCCTAGTGAACCAGGTGGCCGATCACGTCCGGCGGTTCGATGCCGACAAGCGCAACGTCCATCGGGAGGTGCCCCTCGTGGAGGATCTCGTCGATCTGCAGGCGGTTTCCCCGAGCCAGCCCTTGTTGACGGCTGAGGAGTGGCACCGCCTGCGATCGGGGTTGGACCGCCTCTCGACCACTCACCGCGAGGTGATCTTGCTGCGGCACCGGGAGGGGTATACGTTTAGTCATATTGGTCATCTCTTGGGCAAAAGTCCGGATGCAGTTCGAAAGCTGTGGGAGCGGGCCGTGGACAATCTGCAGCACCATGTGGGGACTGAGCGGTGACAGACGCCAGCGGTCCGCAGCCTGATTCGTCAGCGGACCGGTCCGGCGGGCCGAGCCCCGAGGGGGTGTCGTCCGCGGGCCGGCGTGTTGCTCCCGGGCCTGCCTCTGTCTCCCGCGAGGCGGCCGCTGTGGGGTCTCCGCCGCGGGAGGAGGGAGCGGAGGATGCCGTCGGGGCGGGGATGGGGGTCGAAGAGGCCTTGCGACTCTTGGCCCGGGCGTGGCCCCAGCCACCGCAGGGGGCTGGCCCGTCAACCGTGGGGGATCGGATCGGCCGGTTCACCATCGACAGCCTGCTGGGGCATGGAGGGTTTGGGATTGTCTACCTCGCCCACGACGACCAACTGCATCGCTGGGTGGCCCTGAAAATCCCCCGGCCGCATGTGCTGGCCGATCCGCGGGTGTCCGACCGCCTGCGGCGTGAAGCCCGGGCGGCGGCGGGACTCGACCATCCGCACATCGTGCCGGTGCTCGAGACCGGACTGTCCGGACCGTTGTGGTACCTCGCGATGCCCTATTGCGATGGTCCGACGCTGGCCGAGTGGCTGCACGGCCAGAAGCAGCCGGTGGAACCCCGGTTGGCGGCACGCCTGCTGGCCCGGCTGGCGGGTGCGCTCGATTACAGCCATGCCAAGGGAGTGATCCATGGCGATCTCAAACCAGCGAATGTGCTGTTGTTTCCTCCCTCCGATGCCGACCGGGCCCAGGGGCTCCCCTGGACTCCGCGGCTGACCGACTTCGGCCTGGCGCGCATCGAGACGGAGGAACCGGGCCGATCTTCGCAACGGCCGCGGACCGGCAGCCTGACGATGGGGACTCCCGTCTACATGTCGCCCGAACGGATCCGGGGAGACGGGGCTGGACAAGAGGCGGCTGGAGACATCTACGCTCTGGGAGTGATTCTGTACGAGTTGTTGATCGGCCGTCCCCCCTTTCAGGGGACGAGTTTCGTCGATGTGGCCGACCAGGTGCGGTTTGTTGACCCGGCCGAACCCCGGCAACTGCGGCGCGATGTTCCTCCCGATCTGCAGTCAATCTGCCTGAAGTGTCTCGAGAAGAATCCCGCCGCCCGGTATGCCACGGCGCACGAGCTGCAGGCCGACCTGCAGAATTTTCTCGACAATCGCCCCACGCGCGCGAAGCCCCCCTCGGTGTGGGGGCGGTTGGCCCGCTGGATGCGGCGGAATCCCGACCGGACGGCCCTGGCGGCCGTGGCCGGTTTCGCGTTGGTGTTGGGCTTGGGCTGGGGGGCAGACCATATCCGCCTGGCAGTACAGCGTGCGCGGGGGGAACGGCAAGACGAGGAGATCAAACAGACACGCTACGCGCAACTGCGGGCAGAGATTCGCCAACGCCGCGAGGACCGCGAAGTGGGGTGGCAGCAGAAAAACTTCCAAGCCCTGATTGCCGTGGGTGAGGAAACCAAAGATCCCAATAGCCGGCGGCAGTTGCGCAACGAGGGAGTCGCCGTCCTCTCGACCATGGAGTTGCGCAACCGGGCGCTGCTCCGGCAGGATTTCGACGGGTATGGTGTCGCCTACAGTCCCGATGGGCGCTGGTTGGTGGTGGGGCACAACATCCTGTTCCAGGAGGAGGGGTTGGCCCTGCTGTTCGATGCCGAGTCACTGGCGTTGCGGCGTGAACTGCGGTTTCCCCCCTCACCGCAAATCGACGCCATGCCGGGCCGCCGGAATCGACAGGACGGCGTGCGGAGCCTGCTGTTTTCTCCCGCGGGCGACCGATTGTGGCTGGGGACCCGGGGGGGCTGCATTCACACCTGGAATCTCGAAAACCCGGCCGATCCTGGTCACTCGTGGCAGGCCCACGAGACCGCCGTGCTGGCGCTGGCTTGGCCCGAGGGGGACGACTGCCTGGTCTCATTGTCGCAGCAGCCCGGTCCGGTGGTGCGCCTCTGGCATCCCGATACGGGCGAATTGCGCTGCGAGTTTCCCCTGCGCGAGGCGGGGAATGAACTCGCGGTCATTGGGCGTGACCTGCTGTTGGAGGCCGAGGGACACTTCGAGCGCTGGCGTCTGGACCCGTCGCGGGGGGAGCGGCAGGTGGTCTGGAGTCAGCCCGAGTCGTCCCGGCTGTTGTCGCTGCATACGGATCGCCAAACAGTGTTCGGCGAGCACGAGCGGCACCTCATCTCGATTGACGTCGCCACAGGCCGGTTGCTGCGCCGCTGGACCGATCAGCGGGCCGGGCGGATCCAGGCGGGAGCTTTTCATGAATTGCAGGTCTCTCCCGACGGCCGTTGGCTGCTGACCAGTTCCACCGAGGGGCTGCGGATCTGGGATCTCTTGAGCTGGAAACTGGCCGGTTACCTCAACAATCCCGCGAATTGCCGGGTCTCGGCCGCCTTTCATCCCACTCGGCCCGAGATCACGCTGACCCGCGATGGGCGAATCGAGGTCTGTGAACTGGCTCCCAGCGCCATCAACACGGTGCCCATGATGCATTCCGCCCCGGTCACCGACTTCGCCTTGTCTTCCGACGGGGGGGTGCTGGCCGAGTTCGTGGGCGAAGCGAATGGTCCCCTTGCGTTGGTGACCCGGTCACAGACGACGTCGGGCGCCAAGGTCAGTCGCCAGCCGCTCGAACCGCATGTGTTTCCCCTGCTGACAATCGACCCGTCGGGTCGGAACATCCTCTGCAGTCTGCGGGACGTGGAACCCAGCGTGGGGTGGATCGGCCCGGCAGCCCAAGAGGCCCCCCTCCCCCTGCTGACAGGAGCCATGCGGGCGAAGTTCGATCCGCAGGGGCGGGTGGTGTGGTTCACCGGTTCGACGGGAGAGACTCGCGAGAAACAGCCGGAATCCCCGCGCGACGACGTCGGTTTCCTCGCGGCGTACGATCTGCAGACCGGCCGTGAAACGTTCCGCTGGTTGAACGAGCAGTCGCAACGGGTCGACAGCGTGAGTGGCCTGCTGGACCTGGCGGTGGGGCGCGACGTGGTGGTGGTGTCTTCAGTGGATGGGCAAGTGCGGCTGTTCGAGACCGCCACGGGAACTTTGCGGTGGGAGGTGCCGGTTGGGGGGGGTGTTCTGGATTGCCTCGTTCTGGCCGAAGAACGGGGGGTGGTCTTGGGGGGCACCCGGCAGGGAGAATTGCTGGCCCTGGACCTGGAACGGGGCCAGTTGGAGTATCGCATCACGGCCAGTGTCGAAGGGGTGACGGCGCTCGACACGGCCGGACCGCTGGCCGTGACCGGCAATCGACGGGGCAGTGTCGTGGTCTGGAATCTGGATCGGCAGCCCCCCGCGCCGTTGTACGACCTGGGGCCGTTCGACGCGGCGGTCGTCCGCTGCCAGTTGACCGCGGACGCCTCGCGCCTGGCCGTGCTGATTGAGCGCGAATCTGGCGTGCGACTGTATGACCTCACCCACCTGCGGCTGCAATTCGGCCACATGCATCTCGATTGGTGACCGCCACCAGAGTGCGCAGGCCCCCCGTTGCACTCCCGATGCCCGCCGTCCGAAACCGGGCCCACACCTCGGCGGCCACTCCCCTCACTTGACCACCGTCGGCCGCGCTCCGTAGTCTGCGGGTGTGGAGAGCGAGCCACTTTTCGTCTTCAGCGGGTCCCCGCCGATCGGGGCCCCGGTCAGGAAAGTGGTTGTGAGTCAGTTGCCGTCGTCTATTGTTGGCCGGGGTTCGAGCCGGGCAGTGAGGCCCCTGCGCGTCTCAGGAAAACCTGCGTCGTCTCCGAAATGTCGTTCGCGGGGGTTCACCCTCATCGAATTGCTGGTGGTCATCGCCATCATCGGCATTCTGGTCGCTCTCTTGCTGCCGGCAGTTCAGCAGGCCCGTGAGGCGGCCCGCCGCACGCAGTGCAAGAACCATCTGCGCCAGCTCGGCCTGGCCCTGCACAACTACGAGGGGATGTACGGTGGTCTGCCGATGACCAATGCGCAGAACTACATTCCCAATGTGCAAGGGTTCTCGATTCACGCGCGACTGTTGCCTCACATCGAGCAGGCGAATCTGCAGAACCTGCTCGACTTCAAGCAGCCGGCCTTCTTGGGACCCTTCAACAATCTCGTCCCCAACCCCCTGTTTGCCGAGGCGTTCGCCCGCAACATTCCCCTGTTCCTGTGTCCCAGCGACCCCGCCCCCGCCGGAAATGAAGGCAACGGCGGGTCTCGCTACGGGGGGAACAATTACATGCTCAGCTTCGGCAGCGGGCAAAACGCCAACTACGACCTGCGCTGGCGCACCGACGGCGTGGTCTACGAAAACTCGTTCGTCCGCTTCGCCGACCTGCTCGATGGCATGTCGAACACCGTGCTCATGAGCGAATCGGTCCGCAGTGTCGGCGGCGACTTCGTCCTCCCCGCCGGGACCCTCCCCCTGTTCCCCTACCAGGCCACCCTGAATGGCTCCACCGGGGTCAACTCGGCCCGGTTGTCGGTCCCGGGCCTCGCACCGTCCGGTGGGGCCTGGAACAGCTTTAAGAACGCCGATGGGGTCATTGCCAACCCCCTGCTCGACACAGTCTGGCCCACGCTGACGAATTGGCGCGGGGCCACCAGCAACGCCATGCGCGGTCGGGGACTCTCCTGGGCCCAGGCGAGCGCCTGCAACACCCTCACCAACGGGTATCTCCCCCCCAATAGCCGCATTCCCGATGTGGTGGTGCACTTCACCGGCTTCTTCGCCCCCCGCAGCTTTCATGTGGGAGGAGCCCACCTTTTGCTCGGTGATGGCTCGGTCCGGTTCATCGGCGACAGTGTCGATCAGGCCACCTGCCGCGCCCTGCACAGCGCGAACGGGCGGGATGTGTCGGGCGAATTCTGACGTTTCCCCCCGGCGGCCAATCTCCAGCCTGCCACGCCTAACCTGCCACGCCCAGCCTCCCCCCCCGGCCCTACTTCAAACCCCCCCCCCCCGCCACATATCAACCCGTTGCGACAAGTAGGAATCCACAACCGGCTCCCTTGA
>JBKCTR010000119.1:0-7026 GCA_046318755.1 Planctomycetaceae bacterium | reverse complement strand
GCGGCGGTTCGGGGGGGAGTGCCAGCGGGACTGGGGGGAGTTCCTGCCTCAGCCGGCGTGACCACTCTTCGGCCAGGGCCCGCTCATCGAAGGTCACTCCCGACGACAAGGAATCGCCAGGTCCGTCGAGTTCATAGGACTCTTCGATGGGCTCGAAATCACCGGTGGCCGGGGTGATTCCCGCGGGGGTCTTCCCAGTGTCGCGCCAGGGCAGGGCAATCGGGGCGACCGGTTCTTCGGCGAAGTCGGCCGATGGATCGTCCTCCAGAGGGAGACTCCATTCGGGATCCGGCGCGTGACTGGCCGGCGCGGCGATCGCTGGGTGGCCGACAGCGGCGTGCTCCGCGGTGGTGGGCCAGACGTCGGGATCGACCACGTCATCGACGACTTCATCGTCGACCTCATCCATGACGGCACGCTCGTGGTCATCATCCATCGGGTGGGATTCGTCGAGTGTCTCTGCACCCCGGGTCTGTGCAATCCAGCGGTCGGGCCCAGAGGTCTCAACTGAATTCGCAACAGCGCTCTCGGGGTCCAGCGGGCTGTCTGGGGCTTTGGAGAATTGCCCGAAGCTTGCTTGAGAGGCGTCGCTCAACCCCCGGCGGCGCAGGAATTCCTCGTTCCACGCGAGGGGGAGATGTCGCAGCGACTCGAGGGCGGACTCGACCTCGGGCAGATCGACCTGGACCCGTTGGGCCGCCTGGGCCACCAGCAGGCTCTGATCACAGAGTCGATTGAGCAGTCGGGGGATGCCGGCGCAGGCCTGCACGATGAAGTCGAGGGCCGGAATGCTGAACAGTCCGGCGGTGTCTCCCCCCGCCCAATAGATCCGGTGCAGGATGTACTCGACCGATTCGGTGAGGGAGAGCGGCTCGAGCAGTTGGTGACTGGCGACCTGTTGATTGAGGGCGTCGAACTCGGGGCCGGTGAGAAGTTCTTCGAGTCGGGGCTGACCACACAGCATCAGCCGCAACAGTGGTTGGGCCTGTTCATCGAGCACCGTCAGGGCCCGCAGCTCTTCAAACAGACGCCGGGGGAGCAGGTGGGCTTCATCGACCAGCAGCACGCAGGGGCGATCGGCGCGCACCTGTTCGCGCAGCGTCTGCAGCAGAGCCAGTCGCAGTTCGTGCAGGTCGAGCCCGGGCAGAGAGTGATCGAGGTCCGACAACAACGTCTGAAAGAGCGAGCGGGGAGCCAGCACAGCCGGGGCCGCGAGGTACAGCACATGACAGGGGGCGGCCAGTTCCTGGGCGATCACACGGCAGAGCAGCGACTTGCCCAAGCCGGCGGCACCGGTCAGCAGGCAGATGCCCTGTCCGGTCTCCAGACGGATCACCAGTTCGTCCACCAACTCGCGCAACCGCGGTGTGGCGAACCACGAGCGGGGGTCGGGAGTGGCCGCGAAAGGGGGGTGCTGAAAGCCGAAGTGCGACTCGAACATGAACAACTCGCGAAAGTCCATCGAAACGAGGGGCCGCCAAGACCACCCGTCAATCTCTTCAAATCGAACCGGGCCCGCACCCAACTTGACCCCGTTCCCCCTTCCAAACCGATCCGGGCGGGGTTGGTCGGAATTGCTTGGTATGCGGTAAACTGATTGCCTGTATGGGTTTGTGTAGACAAACCCCCGGGTCTTGGCAGGGCCGGTCGGGAAAAAACAAGGCCCGTTCGAAGGGGTTGGGTGCGGGGGGTGAGATGCGGGGGGGGTTGGAAGATCTGGCGAAGCGAACCAGAACCATCCGTTGTTGGTCTGGTGAAATGGTATAATTCCGGAAGTTGAGGCAGGTTCTGTCGAAGCGACGGTCGCTGCCCACGGAGGTTCCTGGGGAGTTCGGATGACTGACGACACGCTGTCTTTCGCCAGCGCAGACCAGATTCTGCTGTTGTTTGGTGCGCAGGACCGGTATTTGAGACAGGTCCGCGAGGCGGTGGGAGTGGGGGTGACCATTCGGGGGGATCAACTCCGGCTCCATGGCACCGAAGAGCAGATTCGGCGCGGGCGGGAAGTCTTCAGCGAGTTGAAGGCCATTCTCGAAGAACGGGGTGTGCTGCAGGAGTCGGAAGTCCGCAGTGTGCTGGGGCTGGCCAAGACGGGAGGATCCGGCGTCTCTGCCTCCGGTGGGCCGGGAGCCATCGCCGGGCCTTCCCCCCGGAAGCCCGCCGAGTCGATCGACCTGCTCGAAAAGGCCCGGAAGGTTCTGCCCCGCAGCGCGGGGCAGGCCGAGTACGTGCGGGCGATCCGCGAGCACGACCTGGTGTTCTGCGAGGGCCCCGCGGGAAGTGGCAAGACGTATCTCGCGGTGGCCATGGCGGTGAACGCCCTGCGGCAGGAACAGGTCCGCAAGATTGTGCTGGTCCGGCCTGCGGTGGAAGCGGGCGAGAAACTGGGGTTTCTGCCCGGCGACCTGCTGGCGAAGATCAACCCGTTTTTGCGCCCGCTGCTCGACGCCCTCTCGGAGATGCTCGACTACGACGCGGTCCAGCGGTACATCGATCGGGATGTGGTCGAGATTGTTCCCCTGGCCTTCATGCGGGGGCGGACCCTCAACGAGACCTTCATCATTCTCGACGAGGGGCAGAACACCACGGTCACCCAGATGAAGATGTTCCTCACCCGCCTGGGGAACGGGTCTCGCATCGTGGTGACCGGTGATTCCACCCAGACCGACCTGCCGGCCGAGGTCACCAGCGGGTTCAACGATGCCCTCCGGCGCCTGGCGAATGTGCCGGGGATTGCGCACATTCGCCTGACCGGAGAAGACATCGTGCGGCATCCCCTGGTGAAGCGGATTGTCGCGGCGTACGACGATGGTTCGTCGGGGTCATCGCGTCCGAAGGGACGTTCCTAAAGGGGTTGGGCGGTCACGCCAAGCATGTCGACGAATCTTCCCAGACGCACGCGGCACTCCCGTCCGGGCACCATCCGATTGGCCCAGGAGGTCTCCACCGACTGGCGGGACGTATTCCAGTACCGCGCCGCGCTGACCCGGCTCGTGGTGGCCCTCGCGGCCATCGTGATCATCGTCTGCGGGGTGAAGGCGTGGCGGCATGCGTTTCCCCATCGACTGGGGGAACGGCCACCCGACGGGGTACTGGCGATGGTGCAGTTCTCGCGGGTGAATCGGGAGCTGACCCAGTCGGCCCGCGACCGCGCCGCCGACCAGGCTCCGCTGGTCTTCCGGTTCGATGCCCCAGCCCACGACCGGATTGCCGACAATCTCAAGCAGGATCTGCAGAAGCTGGCCTCGGCTCGCAAGCTGGAAGAGGTTCCGCTCAATTTGCGGCAACTGTTCGGACTGGCCGACACCGGTCCCTCCACGGACCGCCCGGCGGTCAATTCCTCCGAGAAATTCGATTCCTTCGACCGGTTGAAGGGATTGAATGACGACAAGCTGACCGACCTGATCAGCAAGTTTCAGAAATTTCTGCAGCGGGTCGAAAAGACCGGGCTGATTCAGCCCGAGCATCTGCCGCGGGAACGCGTGGGCAGCACCCGCGCGATTGTGCGCGATGCCGATGGTGGCCAGCAGGAGGTCAAGCTCGAAGAATTGCAGTTGGTCAACGTGCTGCAGCCTGGGGGCCGGCTCGATCCCGCCCGCTGGAATGTCTTTCCCGCACTGGGACCCGTGCAGACCGAACTCGAAACCTGGCTGCGGCGGCGGTCTCCCGAAACCCTGGTGTATGACCGGGTCGAGACCCAGAAGCGTCGTCAGACGGCCCGCGACGAGACACCGGTGGAGTTCGACGTCTACAACGTGGGCCAGACGCTGGTCATGCCCGGGGAGATGATCGACGAGCTCAAGCTCGAACTGCTGCAGGCCGAGTACGAGGCTCTCGAAGCCCAGATCCCCCTGGGCGAGCGCGTGCTGCGGGTGGTGGTGGTCTTTTTGATGCTGTGCGTGCTGGCGGTGCTGATTGGTTATCACCTGGTCAAGCACGAGCCCAAGCTGCTGTGGAATCTGCCCAGATTCATCCGGTATGTCGCCCTGATTGTGCTGGGCATCTGCGTGGGCCGGGCCGTGAGTTTCGACCCCTGGCGGGCCGAGGTGGGGGCGGTGCTGACCGCCGTCATGGTGTGCGCCGTGGTGCACAACCAGGTGTTGGCCACGCTGACCGCCTTCGCCCTGTCGATCGTGGTGACTGTGGCCTGCGGGGCCGACATGGCGCGGTTCGCCGTGATGATGAGCGTCTGTGCGGCCGCCGTGATCTTGTTGTCGGGGGTACCCAACCGCTCGACCCTGGTGACGGTGGGGGGGGTTGCCGCAGCGGTCTGCCTGCTGATGCACTGGGGTATGTTGCTGGTGCAGAGTGCTGGGGGAAACCTGCTGTGGCGTGACATCAACCAGTGGCCCCTCAGCCTGTGGTCCCCCTTGTGGTGCCTGGCGGCCGGGTTTCTGGTCTCGGGGAGCCTCCCGTTCATTGAGTCGTGGTTTGGGGCCGTCACCGACATCAGCCTGCTCGAATTGGGAGACGTCTCGCATCCCCTGCTGCAAGAGCTGGTCCATCGCGCCCCGGGAACCTACAACCACTCGATCAGCGTCGCCAGCATTGGCGAGACGGCGGCCGACTCGATTGGGGCCAATGGTCTGCTGGTCCGGGTGGGAGCGTACTTCCACGACATCGGCAAGATGCTGAAGCCCCAGTACTTCATCGAGAACAGCTCGGGGGGAGTGAACCGGCATGAGAATCTCGCCCCGGCCATGAGTACGCTGATCATCATCGGCCACGTGAAAGATGGAGTCGACCTCGCCCGGCAGCAGGGGCTGCCCGAGCCGCTGATTGATTTCATCGAGCAACACCACGGCACCACCCTGGTCGAGTACTTCTATCACGAGGCGACCCGCCAGGCGGGGGAACAGCCGGGACATGAACACGATGTGCAGGAAGCGCTGTTCCGCTATCCCGGCCCCAAGCCCCAGACCCGAGAGGCGGCGGTGTTGATGATTGCCGATGCGGTCGAAGGGGCGAGCCGGGCGCTAAGCGAGCCGACCGCGAGCCGGATTGAACGGCTGGTCCACGACATCGTCATGAAGCGGCTGCTGGATGGTCAGTTCAGCGAGTGTGGTCTGACTCTCACCGATCTCGACAAGATTGAGGATTCACTCACCAAATCGCTGATTGGCATGTACCACGGCCGGGTGAAGTACCCCGACCAGCGCTCGGCCTGATTGTTACCCCCCCCCGGGCCAGCCGCCACGGGATCGCGCGGGGTGTTATCGCCCGGGCTGGGTTCCCCTCCGATTGAAGCCGCTGGTCCTCACCGGCGACCACTCCCCACCACGGCTCCGCGCGCACAGGCCCGGTGTGGCCCCGCCGGACGTGCGAACTGTCGAGCTGGAACAGCCAGCCGGGAGACCCGTGTCACCTCAGAAGAAGTGACTCTGCGGCGATTCACGTGTCGGAAGCGGCGGCCCCCGGTTGAGTACCGCGGGTCAGTCGATACAGGTTGGTCTGCCCTGGAGGAGAGCCGTGCCGTTCGACACGCGCCAACACCTGGGTCCGCACCGCGTAACCCCGGGACTGGCAGTCTTGCAGAAACTGGTCGGCGGTATGCCGACCCGGATCGCTGATCCACGCCTCGCCCCCCGGTGCCAACATGCCGTCGAGCACATCGAGCACCAGCGAGTGGTTGCGGCGTTCGTAAATGACCTCGCATCCCACAATGAGGTCGTACAGGCGATTTTGCGGCTGTCTCCAGTCGAGCCGCAGCGTGGTCAGGCGGGCTGCACACCCCAGACGTCGCGCGTTGAACCAGGCCAGTTGCAGCGCATCCGGGTCGTAATCGCTGATGGTCACGTTCAGGCCAATCGCCAGGGCGGCCAACCCCGGTAAAGCCAGTCCCGCCCCAATTTCCAGCACCCGTGTCGCGGGGGGCCAGGACTGGTCCAGCAGCGCCCTGGCGGTCTCGTAGCACGCCGGCCAGACATGGCACCAATAGGGCATGTAGTCGTCGCGGCGGTTGGCCGCCAGAACCTCGGGGGTATCCAGAAACGCATCCGGATCGGCAGGACGCCGCAGCGAGATGACCACACGCCCCAGGTCGAACGACTCGTCGATCCATGCTCCGGGAATCACCGGAAGTTCGCCGCTCGACGGATCGGCCGGCTGATCACCCCCGGAATTCAACTCTGCCGACCCTCGATGGCCATCAGCAGAATTCCCCCAGCCAGCACCAACATCGGAGCGAGGGTGCAGTCATCCTGCACATCGACCATCAGCTTCCGCACGAACGGATTGAAGTTGCCGTGGAACGTGGCCACTTCATTGTCGTTTTGATCCACCATGTGGAACGATTGGGGAATGAAGTTGAAGAACCGCCGCAGGGTGGCCATCAGCATGCTGTCTTCGGTGATCTTCCCCACTTCCCGATCGTCGGCATCCATCACGATCCACGAATCGCGGATGAGGGAGGTCCAGCCCTGGCGTTTCAGGGCCCCCAGTTTCTCCCCAGTCTTCGAATCGAACACGTCGTAGGCCGCGCTGAAATCGATGATTTGCCGCGCCTTGATCGACAGCCGCTCGTTCTCGCGCGACTCGTTGGTGTAGATCCGAATGTCTTCCTTCAGCTTGAACGCCTTTTGCTGGCAGAAGCCAATCGGCTGGCCCCCTTCGTCAAAAATGTCGAAGCTGATGTGCAGAAAACTGAGCAGCCGGCGCCGGATGGTGTATTCGATCGACATGGAAGTCCCTCGCGGAGTGACGACAGGCGGATAACCAAGAGATGCGATCCGACACTCGCCGGGGCTACGCCGGCTCCAGGACCTGCAACTCGACCGACTTGACCAGGTCTTTCACGCGGGCGCGATAATCGTGCATGTGCGGAGCGACCAGGTGCGCCTTCAGTGCCGGGAGGTCGGCCCATTTCTCAACCACCACCACCACATCTTCCCGCCAGGGGGTGGGACTGGGCAGCCCCGCCTGCACATCGATCGCCGGGCCGTATTCGAGACAGCCCACCTCGGCATGTACGTGGGGCATCAGGCGGTGGAACTCTTCGAGAAACTGCGTTCTCTGGCCCGGCTGCAG
>JBKCTR010000118.1:0-6592 GCA_046318755.1 Planctomycetaceae bacterium | reverse complement strand
GCGTAAAGCCATTCTCTGCAGAGGTTTGTGTTGGGCTTGATGGGCGGTCCGGGTCGACTTGTCCGGAGGGAATTGTTCGGGGTTCCACTCCCTGTCCGCGAGATTCTAGGGTTTTGAAATTTCGCCACTTTCTGGCAAATTCCTTCGTGATTTTCGCGAACCCGCCCATAGAAAGAGAAGTCTGAAGAGTTTTGTGATCCACAGGAGGCAACGGTGCGTTGTCTCCTGCATGTTCCAGACAGTTGGTCCTCCGCCCACGGTCCGTGTGCGTCGACCAGCCATCTCCTGGGTCGATCTCCTTGGAGAGCGACCGCATTTTCGAGAGTCTGATGCCTATTTCCCAAGATCTTCTGCGGGTCTACGAGACCGGGGAGACCACGGTGGTCGGGTTCGGTGAAGCCGAAATGCCCGATGCACTCGACATTGCCCAGATGCGCGATGAGATTGTCGCCATGCTGCGGCAGAACCAGTCGCAGGCCATTGCCATCAACCTGGGTGGTGTGAATCACGTTCCCAGTGCTATGTTGGGGCTGTTCGCCTCGATTCGGCAGGCGGGGTTTGCGGTGCACCTGCACAACCCCAGTCGCAACGTGAAGTCGCTGCTGGAAGTGACGCGGCTCAATACCCTGTTCCACGTCCACGACCTGGGGGCCTGAGTCAGTCCGGGTGGGGGCGTCGCAGCCCTCGCCCGGAGTTCCTCATGTCGTCAGATTCCGCGGTCCCGAGCTCCGCGTCTCGTTCGCCCGGTCCTCACATCGAGCGGGACTTGGGTTCGACTCCCACGCCATTGGCGATCGGTTCGAGCGACCAATTGGGCTTGCACGAGCTTCGCTTTACGCAGGCTCGCCGACATCTCACTGCCTGGGCGGCCAGTCGAGAAATTCCGGCCGCCGCACTTCTGGTGGGTCGCGCCGGTCGAGTCATCGAGCCCCTCTTCTTCGGCCACCACGCCGATCGGCCCGACGCCGCTCCCCTCAACCACGATGCGATCTTCCTGATTGCGTCCATCACCAAGCCCATCGTGGGACTGGGAGTGCTGCAGTTGGTCGAGCGGGGTGAGTTGGCCCTCGATGATCGCGTCGAACGCTATCTTCCCCATTTTGGCAAGCATGGGAAGCACGGCATTACCCTCAGGCACCTGCTGACCCACACGTCGGGATTGCCCGACATGCTTCCCAACAATCTCGAGTTGCGTGGCGATCAGGCCCCCCTCTCGGCGTTCGTCGAAGGGGCCTGCCAACTCAGTCCCGATTTTCCCGCCGGGCGCGGTGTCCAGTACCAAAGTCTGGGCTTCGCCATTCTGGGTGAAGTCGTTCACCGTGTCGCGGGCGTCCCCTGTGCCGACTGGTTGCGACAGCACCTCTTCGAGCCGCTGGGGATGGTCGACACCGCGCTGGGAGCTCCAGACAGTTGGTTCGAAGGGAGCACTCCCCGCGTCCATCGGATTGCCGAACTGCGACTTCCCCCCGAACAGCGGGAAGCTCCCCACTGGAACTGGAACAGCCGCTATTGGAGGCAATTGGGAGCCCCGTGGGGGGGCCTGCTGACCACCCCGGCCGATCTGGGGCGGCTGGCTGCGTTTCTGCTGGGCTGGTCTCCGCAGGCCGAGACACAGGTTCTCAGCCGGGCCTCCATTGCAGCCGCGACGCGCAACCAACTCGAGGGGATGCGTGAGGTTCCCGCCGATGACCGCCGCTGCCGTCCCTGGGGACTCGGCTGGCGGCTGAACTGGCCCGCCCACAGCGCGAATTTTGGAGACCTGCTCGCGCCCGGCACCTATGGTCATTGGGGAGCGACCGGCACGGTGATGTGGCTCGATCCCGCCCACAATGCCTGTTGCATTCTGTTAACGACCCGTCCGCAGGAACCCGGCGGAGAGTTTCTGGCCCGCATCTCGAACATCGTGGCCGCCTCGCTGAGCTGAGACAACCAGCAGGGATCAACCCGCACAGCCGGGCACCGAAGTGTCAGCCACCGGACTGCTTAGCATCCGCCTGCACACACCGGCTTCTCATAAAACGACTGCGTATCAGACGACTGCGTATCGGACGATTGGCAAACGCCAGGCGGGACGCTCCCGCATCGCCGCCGTAAGGCAGGCGGGCTGCGGGTCGATTTGGCTCAACGGTCCCGGGAGGGCCACAGCGACTGCAGGCTGGCCAACAGCGTCCACAGCAGAATCCCGCTGTTGACCCACCGCGACCACTCGTGAAGCCGCCGGAATGAATCGGGGTAGGGGGGCCGCCCCAGCATCTCCGCGAGCGGACGATACAAGACGAAATAATCCATCAACGCTGCCCCCATCGCCAGTCCCAACCAGACGGCGGGGCCGGGGAACCGTCGCTTGCGGACAGGCACCGGCTCCGCGGGCGCCGTGGGGCGGGGCTGCGCCAACAGGGCCCCCAGCAGCCCGATCCCCAGGCAGACGAACTCCAGCGTGTAGTACCGCGGAAACAGCACGCGGGGATGTTGGTCCTTGGTCGCCGCATCAAACAGGGGTGACCCGCGCAGTCCCAGCAGGATGGCGAGGAACATCACTCCCGCCCCCACCCAACTGGCGGTCCCCAGTCTCAGCAGCACCAGTCCCGTCGAACGGATTCGCTCGGACAACACGGTCAATTCCACGCCAGGGGAGATTTCCACGCACGCTTCAACTCCTCCAGCCCACTGTCGATTCGGGTTTCGTTGGTCATGCCCCGAATCACCAGGCGGGGGAGGGCCGAGACAGTTCCCAGCTCGGCCAGGGGCAGTCCCGCGAAGAGCCCGCGGAATGTCTCGACATCGGCCGGGGCCACCTCGGCCACAAATCGCGTGTTGCTTTCCGAAAACAGCAGCACCGCGTCGTGTTCCAGTCCGCTGTGGGCCCCCATGACCCGCAGGTCGAGATCGGCTCCCAGGTTCCCCGAGAAGGCCATCTCGGCCACCGCCGCCGCCAGTCCCCCTTCGCTTAAGTCGTGACAACTGCGGACCAGTCCCTTGGCGATCGCACTGGCCACAGCCCGGAAGATCTTCGGGGCCCGCGCGAGATCGACCCGCGGCACCCGCCCTCCCGGCAGACCGTTGACCAGGTGGAAGTGGCTTCCCCCCAGTTCTTCCTGGGTCGATCCCACCAGAAACAGCCGGTTTCCCGCCTCCTTCAAATCCATGGTCACCGCCTGCGAGACCCGGGGCATCTGTCCCAGGGCGCTGATCAGCAGCGACGCGGGAATGGCCACCGTCTTTCTCTGTCCCGACCGATCCTGGTACGAAAACTCGTTGTTCAGGCTGTCTTTGCCGCTGATGAAGGGGGTGCCAAAGGCCAGCGCGACATCCCGGCAGCCCAGCGCCGCCCGGACGAGGCTGCCCAGCGTTTCGGGACGCTCGGTGTTGCCCCAGCAGAAATTGTCGAGAATGGCGATGCGGTCGGGATCGGCTCCCACCGCGATGCAGTTGCGCACCGCCTCGTCAATGGCTGAAGCGGCCATCCAGTACGGGTCGAAGTCTCCAAACCGCGGATTCATCCCGTTCGAAACGACCAGCCCTCGGGGCGAATCGAGCTGGGGCCGGATCACCGCCGCATCCGAGGGGCCGTCGTTGGCGACTCCCACCAGCGGTTTCACCACGCTCCCCGCCTGCACTTCGAAGTCGTACTGGCGGATGATCCATTCCTTGCTGCAGACGTTCAGCGAGCCCAGAATCTGCACCAGATCGGCGTCGTAGCGGCCCCGTGTGGGAGGCGCACTGGCGATCTCGGCCGGGGGATGATACTCGGCACTGCGCACAATGGGCGGGCGGCCATCGTGCAGGAACTCCATCGAGAGGTTCCCCACCTCTTCCCCCTGGTACTTCAGCACCAGCCGGCGGGTGTCGGTGAACTGGCCAATCACCGTGGCCTCGACCCCCTCGGCCCGGCAGATCTGTTCGAACTCGGCCCAGTTCCGCTCGGGAACCGACAGCACCATCCGTTCCTGCGCCTCGGAAATCCAGATCTCGGTGTACGACAGCCCGTCGTATTTCAGCGGGGCCTTTTCGAGCCAGACCTCGGCTCCGGTCTCTTCCCCCATCTCTCCCACCGCGCTGCTGAAGCCTCCGGCCCCACAGTCGGTGATGGCGGTGAAGAGCCGTCGGTCACGGGCCTGCAGAATCACATCCATCACCATTTTCTCGGTGATGGCGTTGCCGATCTGCACGGCCCCGCCCGACAGCGTTTCGCTCTCCTCGGTCAATTCGGCCGAAGAGAAGGTGGCCCCGTGGATGCCGTCGCGGCCGGTGCGTCCCCCCACCGTCACGATGAACTCCCCGGGCGAGGCCTGCTTGTTTTCGAGCCCGACGGGAATCATCGCCACATTGCCGCAGTAGACAAGGGGATTCCCCAGGTAGCGTTCATCGAAGAAGACCGCCCCGTTGACCGTGGGAATTCCCATGCGGTTCCCGTAGTCGCGCACTCCGGAGACCACCCCACGGATCACCACTCGGGGGTGCAGCACCCCGGGGGGCAGATCTTTGTCCGACACATCGGGGGGGGCGAAGCAGAAGACATCGGTGTTGCAGACCGGGCGGGCCCCCAGCCCCGTCCCCAGGGGATCGCGTATCACTCCCCCCAGCCCGGTGTTCGCACCGCCATACGGCTCGAGGGCCGACGGATGATTGTGGGTCTCGACCTTCATACAGACGTTGTGCGTCTCGTCGAACCGCACCACGCCGGCATTGTCTTTGAACACGCTGACGCACCAGTCGGCCGCTCCCAGGCGCTGGCGGATCTCGGCGGTGGCCGCGAAGATCGTCTCCTTCAGCATGTTCTGGAAGCGAATCTCGCGTGATTCATCCCGGTAGTGGACGCGCCCTCCGAGTGTTTTGTGCGAGCAGTGCTCGCTCCAGGTCTGGGCGACGGTTTCCAGCTCGGCATCGGTCGGGTCACGCCCCACCTCGCGGAAGTGATCGCGTATGGTCTGCATCTCGCGCAGATTGAGGTACAACTGCCCCTCGCGACTCAGCCGTGTCAGTGCGGCGTCATCCATCTCGCGGATCGCGACCGTCAGCTTGCGGAAGCGGTAGGGGGCGCCCAGCCCGAGGCTGCTGATGGCCAGGGGCCCGGCCACGACCTGTTGGATGGCGTCGTTGGCAATCACCTTCGACGCGGCCCGCTGCAATTCCCTGGCGTCGGCATCTTCGTTGAACCAGTACTTCTGGCAGGTGCGCACCGCCTCCACGCCGTAGCCTCCGTCCCGCAGGGCGGGCAGCACGGTGGCGGCGGTGTTGTCGGTCACCCCGGGCTTCAGCAGCACGTTCAGCAGCCGTCCCTGGGGGGCGTTGCGGTCGGGAAGCTCGCGGACGGCCAGAGTTTCGACCACCGGATCGGCCAACAGTTCACGCCCCATGCGCTCGGCCGCGCGCTGGTCGATGCTTCCTTCCACCAGAAACGAGCGGGCCGAACGAACCTGCCGGATCGACGCCAATCCCAGCGCACGGCATTGAGACAACACACCCTGCGCCTCACGATCCAAACCACCGGGACGGGGTTGGATCTCAATTTCCCACAGCATTGGAATCCTCGGGGTTGCGGGGTCTCTCGCGGGCGGAGCCCCCTTCCTGGAATACGCGCAGCCAGCGTTCGCGGGACAGCACGCCATCACGCAGCAATTCGAACAGCCGCCCCGGTTCCTCGTTTCCCAGGGCTTGCTGAAACTTTCGCAGACTCTCGATCACGGTCTCCAGACCCGCCTCCACCTCATCGCGGTTCTGCCGCAGGATCTGGGTCCACAGTTCGGGGTCGCCCCCGGCAATTCGCGTTGTGTCGCGGAAACCGGTCGCCGCCAGCGGGTAGGCCCGTGGCGGCAGGGTCGCCGCGAGGGCGGCGGCCACCACGTGCGGAACATGGCTGGCCCGGGCCACCAGGGTGTCGTGTTCCTCGGGGCTCAACTGCACCACCTCGCCCCCCACGCCGCGCCACATCCGCGAGACCTTCTCGACGCTGGCCCGATTGCTCTGGGGCAGGGGGGTCACCACGCACCGCCGTCCCTGGAACAGCTCGGGGTCGGCATATTGGCACCCTTGGCGCTCGGAACCTGCCATCGGATGCGAGCCGACGAAATGCACCTGCGGCGCCGGGTTCGACGCCAGTTCGTCACAGATCCACTTCTTGACGCTCCCCGCGTCGGTGATGACCGTTCCTGGCCGACACACCACCGCCGCCTCCCGCACTCCCTCGACAATCCGGTCGACCGGGGTGCAGAAGACAATCAGATCGGCAGCATGGGCCGCCTCGGCCAACGACGTGCAGGCCCGGTCGATTTGCCCCAGATCGCGGGCGAGATTGAGCCGACTGGCGCTGCGTCCCACCCCCACCACCTCCCGTGCGAGTCCGCGCGATCGCAGGGCGGCTGCCAGCGAACCGCCGATCAGCCCGACTCCCACAATCGCGGCGACTTCGCAAACCGGTTCTCTCGCCGTGGTCTGTACCGTCGTCATGCCAGGGGCCAATCGCGTTTCAGCCGTGTGTCAGGGACTTCTCAAAAATCACCAGGTTCTCACCCCGGTCGGGATCCCACCGGATCCCCACGATATCGTAACGCTGAGCGATCGCGAGGTGCAGCATGGGACGGTGCTGGTTGTG
>JBKCTR010000117.1:0-19037 GCA_046318755.1 Planctomycetaceae bacterium | reverse complement strand
CCCGGTCCGACGTGTCTCCCGAAACCCCATAGGCGACCGAGCCCATCAGGGTCTCGTACATCATGTTGGCCGGCAGGAACGGCGGCGGACGCAGCAGCCCGCGCTGGGTGAGGGTCTGGACGACGGAGGCCATGGGGGTGGAATGGTCGAGGGTCGAGCGGAATGGCGCGGGGTCCAGATCGCGTGGCAGCGGCCACATGGCGTGATCTGGCTGCGGAGACAGACCGCTTGGAACGCGGGCAGGTTCGCCGACACGGTGCTGCCCACGTCGGCCAGACCTTCCAATCGCCAAAAACAAAACCCCTCTCCTCGTCTTCCCGGGTCTGGGAGAACTGCAGTGAGACAGGGGCCGGCAACAGAAGGGCCTGTCTTTCTTCGGGTCTCGATCTGGCCGACCAACACGGAACCCCGCGCGACCAGATCGACAGCCACGCGAACGGCCCCGGCCTACACCTCCTCAGTCCAATTCTTGCCAATCCAGTTCGTGAACATTTTCAGGGCCGCAATGTAACAGCCCAGCAGGGCGAGTCGGAACAACACCGTCCCGGCCAGCCCCACATAGGCCCCCACTCGGGCAGCGTCGGCCCCAGGTCCCTGGATCTGTGCCAACTGGAGATCGAAGGTGTTCATGGTGGTGTAAATATTGGCGCCGAGAGAAATCAAGCAGCAGATGACGGCCACCCATCCCACGTTGGTCGCCCACGGCTTTTTCGTCAACATTCCAATCCCCGCGGCGAGTCCGCAACCAGCGGTCAGGGCTTCGGCCACGAACGAGAGAACGCTCACCCCCACCAGAGACTGCATCTGGGGATTCGCGACCATCGCCAAAATGCCCAGGACCGACACGATCAGCAATGGAAGCCGCAAGCCGCAAAAGATCAGGTCAATAATCGACATGACCGTCACAAATGTCGGCAGATTCCCGTCGGAGTCGGTTTTGCCTCGGCGGGAACCGCGCACAGGATCTGCCGTCTCGGCTTCCAGGAAGTCGTCCAACTCTTCGCGATTCTCATTCACCATGACACCACACTCCGATGGTTGTTTCCACTGCGATTATTGATGGCAAATGCTCCGCCCATTCGCCATCCGCTTCGATTCTGGCGAATTCCCACTCCAAAGTCGAACCTTTTCCTGCCGTCCTCCCCGACCGCAGTGGGGACCCACGCGGCCCAATCGCTGCTCACCCGAAATCGAGACAGAGTTGACTCCCCAGGGAACAACCCTGTATCTGGATCTGCAGTCTCCTCACAGTGGCGATCCACTTCGATGCCCTCCGGGGCGACAGCCCGTGTTCGCACCTCGGCGTCATTCAACACCTCCCTGCCGTCTGACCGAGTTTCGCCCCATGTGCCCGGATCGATTCGCTTGGACGCCAGGTTCCATGAACCACGTCAAACGACTGGTCGGCTTCCCGCCGGCCGCGCTGCTGGTCGCCGTGTGGCTGGCCGCTGTGCAGGGGGCAATGCCGCACCCCACCGCCGCCCAGCCGCCAGTCCCCGTCGCCACCCTGGCCACAGGTCCCACCACGGTGCCCGAGATCGGGGCCGTCGCGTTCGATCCCGACCGCCGCAAGTTCTACGTCGGCGTTCGCCGGCATGCCGTCGACCGCCTCAGCCTGTGGGTGTTCGACGTCGCCGCGGACGGCACACCCACAGGCCGGCCCCGCAAGTACCCCGATTCGCTCGAGCCCCTTACCCCCGGTCACTGGACCTGGCCCATCGTCGTGCATCTCGATGCGGCACGCCGCCGGCTTTACCTGGGAGTGGCCGAAAGTCACCACGAAACCGAGAAAACCCTGGGGGTCTACGATCTCGATGACCGGGGTGAACCGACCAGTCCGCTCCGCAGCGTTGCCACCGGCAATCCCCTGCGCGATGTGCAGGCGATTGTCCCGCATCCAAAACTCCCGCGGCTTTACCTCGTCGGCTGGGGTCATGCCGGGCTGTGCCATGTGGATCTTGATGCCGAGGGGCACCCCCAAGGCCCCGCCGTCAGCCAACCTCTGGGAGGTTACGGCAAGTACTCGCTGGCTTTCGACGGCACCGGCCGCCGCGCCTATCTGGGGACCTATCCCTCGGTGCTCGAGGTGGCCGATCTGGACGCGCAGGGAATGCTCACGGGCACTCCCCGCGCTCTTCCCATCGCCGATGGGCCGCAGACCTATCTGACGTTCGCCAGCGGACCCCGGGGCCTCTACTTCACGGGTCCCAATCAACAGCTCGCCTGGTGGCCGCTTGACGCACAGGGAGAGCCCGCCCCCGTCCCACGACTGGCCGTCGGTCCCCCGGTCGAGGCCCTCGCCCCCACCCGCTGGTCCCAGGGTCTGCTGGCCGCCATCCCCCGCCTCGAAACCGATGTCTTCACCCAGGTGCCACACTCCACCGGCACCCAACCCGTTCGCATCCCCCTGGCCGACGACGGCACCCCACAACCCCCACAGCCCCTGGGGACCGGCCGTGAGAATGCCAAAACCATGCTGCTGGGCGCCGGCGCGGGGGTGGCGGTGGGGGTGAACCCGCAGCCCCCCGAGTTCCACATCAACCGCATTCGGAACATCGACGTGCGGGCGACGCTGCACTCCATCGAGGGAGCCAGCCAACTCCCCCCGCAGGTCGAGTTCCTGGCCGCGGGACGCGAACAAAAATACCTGCAATTCGCCTTGTCTCCCCGTCACCCCCGGCTGTATGCCGTGATCGACGGCGAATTGGCCACGTTCGACCTCAAGGGCGGCGCGCCGTTGAACCAGGCGTCCCGACGCACGCATCCCCTGCGGGAACCCTCGGGACAACTCGTGTTCGATGACCGGCAACGCCGGTTGCTCAGCGTGATGACCACGGGCGAGATCGAGAGCATTCCCCTGGATGATCAGGGAGTTCCCCAAGACGCCCGGCAGGTCTGGCGGACCGGGCTGCGGCCCGTCACGCAGATTCGTGCCCATCCGGCCGCGGACCATGTGTATGCGCTCGGCACCCCCGTCGCCGGGCAAACGGCCGACACGGCGATCATCCCCCTGCCCTCCCCCGAGATGTGGCAGAGACTGCAGCTCGATCCGGTCCGCCGACGGCTATATGGAGTGGCCCATTATCATGGGCAGCAGAATCTCGCCGTCTGGAAGCTCGATGAACATGGTCGCCCCCTCGCGGCTGAGCCCGCCTGGTACGGCGACTGCTTCCGCCGCGAGTTTGTCGTCCGGACGGGCGACCAGGCACAGACCCGCCCCGCTGTCGACAAACGCCGCGGGATGTTGTCGACCCTCCGTCTCGATGCCGAACGACGTCGGCTGTACATCGGCGCAAGTCCCGAGCAGGCGCAGAAAGACGAGGGCTTCCTGGTGGTCTACACGCTCGACGATCAGGGAGACCCCCGCGACGACGACGCGGCCCCTCCTTCGAACTTCGACGCCCACCCCCGCGTCTACCAGTCCCTCAACCAGGGTGGGTCGCTGTTGGCCCTGGTGCCCGATCCCCAGCGGAAACACCTGTGGGAAGGGGGCTGGGGCGACCCCCGGCTGTTCCGCTGGCGGTTGGATGAACGCGGTGAACCAGACGGAGTGCCGACGGCGTTCCCCGCCCGGGAGTACGGCAAGTCGGACCTGGCCTTCACCTCCTCGGGCGAACACCTGCTGGTTGGATCCTGGCCGGGAATGCTCGAACGCCTGTCGTTCGATCCCCAGGGCCGCCCCGTGAGTGGTGCCTTCGCCAGCCTCGACGTCGGGGGCAAGAGTCTTCCGCTGCCCTTCCTCTCACCGGGCATTCAAACCGCCTGGATCCCCCTCGATGAGCACCTGAAAAACGGCATCGGCCGGCAGGTGGTGAGACTCGTCCTGCAGGGAGGGGCAATCCGGAAAGCCCGCGTGCGGCTCGAAGTGCGGCACACACCAGCGACAGGCGAACCCCGCCAGAAATCGTTCGACTTCGAACTGGTCGGCTCCACCGCCGCGTTGCTGTTGCCCCGCCTGGGGGAGGCCGCCGGCGAGACGTATTGGAACCAGGTCGAGTCTTCGACCGAGTACTACCAGCGATGTCTCGACTTCGCCCGCCGCCATGCCGTTCCGCTGGAGTTTCGACCGCGACAGTTGCTGATCGCGAATGGAGTCATTGGCATCGATTCGAATGCCCAAGCGCTCGCCGCGGGATTGGAAGCGGTCGAACTGCTGGGGCACAACACGGTGCAGATCTGGGGCTTTCCCGGCGTCGAAGGGGCGGGGGTGGCGACTCGTGCCCAGCAACACCGGCTGACCCGCGCCCGCGCGGCGATCTACAACCCCCCCTCGTACTTCGACTTCGACCGCCCGTTGGTCGCTCCTGCGTTTCTCGACACCTGGGCCAGTGAGCAGTCGGGCTCGCTCACCGCGCAGGGGGCTACGGGGGCAGACCTCGCGCTGTTCCACCTGGCCGACGAGCCGGGCTGGTACTACCCGCAGCAATTCGCCGCGGTCACTCAGTCGTCCGAGCGACTCGAGGTGTTCCGCGAGTACCTGCGGAAAAAAGGGGTGTCTCCGGCGGATGTCGGACAGACCACCTGGGCGGGGGTCGCGCCGCAGGGTCAGAGCACGGCCCGGCAGTCGCTTCCCCACAAGCGGCTCCATTATTGGACCACGCGGTTTTATGCCGAATCGCTCAGCCAGTCGTTCGCCGCCGCCACCGCCGCACTGCAGCGACAGCTCAACGCGAACGTGTTGACCACCACCAACCTCAACAACTGGCCGGGTCGGTTCTATATTCCCTCCCCCGGGCAGCCACTCGCCAACAACGTCGACCACGGCCCCGATGCCGCCATGGGCATGCCCGACTGGTTCGACCTCGGCCGCAAACGGGGTGTCACCTGCCTCTGGACCGAAGACTGGTTTCCCGATCAGGACGCCGGCCTGTGGAGCCTGTATGCCGACCTGCTGCGCTCGGCCACCCGCCGGCACAATCTCGAATTCGGCGGCTATGTGGTGGGGCATTCCACCGGTTGGAGCGGACTGGCCGATGGAGGGGCGCTCAAGATGCTGTCGCTGGTGGGGCATGGGGCGAAGGTGATCGATCCCTACACCTTCGGACCGAATGCCGCTTTTGGCGATGGCTGGTCCGACAGCGAAGCCCGCTACCAGTCGCTGGGCCGGGGAATCGAACTGCTGGGCCGGGCCGAATCGCTGCTGCACCCCGGCCGACCCCGACCCGCCCGGGTGGCCGTCGTCTTCCCCCAGGCCAGCCAGGTCTGGAACAGCGACCCCCGCCTTCCCGAGTACCAGCACGAACTCTACGGCCTGCATGCCGCGTTGATGCACACCCAGCACACCGTCGACTTCCTCGACGATGTCTCGCTCGAAGAGGGCCAGTTGGCCGAGGGCCATTTCCGCGTCGCTTACGTCACCGCTCCCGATCTTTCCGCCCAGGCCCAGCAAGCGCTGATCGACTGGGTCCGGAACGGCGGGACGCTGGCGGTGCTTCCGGGAGCCTGCGCCTTTGATGAACTGCACGAACCCTCGGAGCGCTTCCCTGCCGCCCTGGGAACCGGCCCCATGACGGCGTTTCCCCGGAATGCCGCACTTCCCCTGGCAGAATTGGCCAACGCCCCCCGCCACGAGTTGAGAATCCCCCCGGGTGAGAACCGGCTGGCCGCACCCCAGCAAGGTGACGAACCCCTGGCGACTGCCTATTCGCTGTTGTCGATTCCCGAAACCCCCGGCGACGTGTTGGTGCGGACGGCGGCTGGTGCCCCCGTGCTGGCGGTCCGCGAGGTGGGCCAGGGGCGTGTGGTGCAGTATGGCTTCTGGCCCGGCTGCAGCTATTGGGGCAGTCCCGATCGCAGCGATGTCTCGCGGCTGCCGATGGGCTGGTCAGCCAGACTGCGGGACCTGGCAACACTTCCCTGCCGCCTGGCGAAGGTGCCGGTTGATGTGCAGGTCTCGGTCCCCGGGATCGAACCCGCGCTGCTGGAGTCTGACCGGGGAATTGCCGTCACCCTGCTGAACTGGTCGGGCGAACCGCGGGACCGCATCGAGGTGACGGTGACGCAGGTCCCCTTCTCGCCCGGTGGGGTGCGCACGGCGCGCGGCCAACCAGTCACCTTCACTCACGCCGCCCAGACCCTGCGAGCCACGGTCCCCCTGGGTACGGTCGATGTGCTTCTGATAGATCGTTGAGGATGGATGTGAAGACACCGCGAACACGGCCCCGGCTGTTGCCGGAACATCGAATCCACACACCACCCACACCAACCGCCGAACCTCGGGGCGGTCAGGGGACGGCATGACTCCCTTCGTCTGGTCGCAGCTCCTTGCCGCCGTGGGGGCGGTCTTTGGCATCGTGTCGTTCCAATTGCGCGAACGCCGGTCGGTGCTGCTCTGCCTCACCGCCCTCTCCTGCTTCAATGCCACGCACTTTCTGGTGCTCGGCCGCACCACCCCCGCAATCCTGCTGGGGTTGACCGTCACACAGTACATCACGGCACTCGTCTCGCGACACCGCGCCTTCGTCGTGCTATACCTGGCGGCCGCCGCGGTGGCCATTGGGCTCTCGTACAACGGACTGCCCAGTTGGCTCGCCTTCGGGGCGTTCTGCTGCGGCACCATCGGCAGTTTCCAGCACTCCGACCGGGTGTTGCGGCAGTCGTTTTGTGTCGGGAACATCTGTTGGATCGTCCACAACATTCTGGTGGGCTCTCCCGTGGCGATCCTCATTGAAACGGCGTTTTTCACCAGCAATGTTGTGGGATATTGGCGATTGTACGGGCGGGGCTCGCACCTGGAACAACAATCGAAGCCCGAACCCAAGCCCGACCCAGAGCGACCCCCCTCGTAAACCCCCCAGCTCAAGCATGGCCGGGGGCCGCCCCGGTTACTGCTTCGGCCCGGTTACTGCTTCGCCCCAGTTACTGATTCGCCCCAGTTACTGCTTCGCCTCGGTGGGATCCGCGACCACCAGCTCTCCCTTGCACCCCTTGCAGGCCACCTTCGCCCCCAGGTATTTCCGCGCGACGCGCAACCGTTCTTCACAGTGTGGGCAGTTGACGTACACCTGCGGAAGTTCGCCCTGGAACTCGACATCCGGGTTGAACCGGAACGAGGCGTTGCAGTGCTTGCACGAAACCTTCTTCCCGGAATACTTGGAATTGATCCGCAACTCGCGTTGGCAACTGGGACAGACGATGAAATATCCCCGAACCGGCAACGTGATGTACGACGTGATCTCCTGCAACGGCACAAACTTGGGGATTTCGATACTGTCCGATTCCAGATCGGTATTCAGCATTGCCCGGCAATTCCGGCAATGGATCATCCGCTCGGGCATGTCTTCCCCACAGACGGGGCACGGACCACCTGGCCAAGGGGGCATCGCTCGTCCTCACATTCTCAATCGGTGTCCATTCACCCAGATCGTCGTGACCTGCCAGATCCTCAACACGCGATCCGTTCACACGAGTAGGAAGTTGCAAGATCGGTGCCGGGGCGACCTCTGTCAAGAAACCAACCCAGTCCCATCCCACAAAAACCCCGATTTGGCGCTTGGGCTGGGAATTCCCTGCATTTTCCCACCGACAAATCCCCCCTCCCGACGCGGCAGGAAAGAGTTTTTCCCCAGACCCAAGCCCACCCGACTGTTCCCAGGCCGGGGTGTGTCAAAATGCCCGTCGCAAAACACCGCACTCTCCCCGCGGCGAGGGGTTTTCCAACCGGTCCGATGCAGATCTTGGCGATCGGCCCTCTGAGGCAGGGAGTTGGCCCAGACTGCCATTCGGGGCCTCTGCTGGAATGCCACAGTGGTCCCTGGACGCGTTGTCCAACGGGTCCCCCATCAACAGCCGCCGCTCAATCTCCCTCGAAAGTCGCCTTGTTGCGCAGCAGGTGGTGGTAGTGCTGGGCGAAGCGGTGGGCTTCGTCGCGGACGTACTGCAACAGCCGCAGAGCATACGAATGTCGGCTCAGCCGCCGGGGCTCAGCCTCGCCGGGAACGTAGATCTCTTCTTCCTGCTTCGCCAGCGAGATGGTCACCGGGGGGGTGATTCCCAACGCTTCCATGGCCGAGAGGGCCGCGTTGAGCTGCCCTTTCCCCCCATCGATCAACAGCAGGTCGGGGAACGACTCCCCCTCGGCCGAGAGTCTCCCCAGTCGCCGCCCCACCACTTCACGGATCGACGCGAAATCGTCAATCCCCTCGACTGTCTTGATGCGGTACCGCTTGTACCCATGCTTGAATGGCAACCCGTCGATGAACTGCACCAGGCTGGCGACTGTCTCGCCTCCCCCCAGATGGGCGATGTCGACCCCCTCGATCCGCCGGGGGGGCCGGTCGAGTTTGAGAATCTTCTGCAGCCCCGCAATCCCCTTCTTCGGATCGATGGGAAAGACCTCGGGCTGCACATGCTCTTCGAGGTTGCCTCGCAGGTTCAGCGACTCGAGTGCCTTCAGTTCGTCCCGAATGCGGGCCGCCTTTTCGAATTTCAGCTCGGTCGCCGCCTGCTCCATCTCCCCCTGCATCTGCTTCAGCAGCTTTCCCTTTTGCCCGTCCAGAAACAGCCGCAGACGGTCGATGTCGGCCCGATACTCTTCCTTGCTGATCCGCAGATTGCACGGGGCGGTGCACTGGTTGATGCTGGCCAGCAGGCACGGCCGAAACCACTTCCAACGCTCCTCCTGTTCGTCAATGTCGAGACTGCAGGTGCGGAACCGGAAGATCTTCTGCAACACCCCAATCGTGGCCCGCAGTTTCTTCGCACTGGTGAACGGCCCATACAGCCGGGCCCCCTTCGCCCGTGGCTGCCGGGTGAATTCGACCCGCGGAAAATCCTCCCGGGTCGTGATCTCGAGGTAGGGAAAGGTCTTGTCGTCTTTCAGTTCCTGGTTGAACTGCGGCTGCACATCTTTAATGAGCCGGGCTTCCATCAGCAGGGCGTCGACCTCGCTGTCGGCCTCGATGAAGTCGATATCGCGGATCACCTTCACCAGCTCGGCGGTCCGCCGGTCGACCGCCGCCGCCTTGGTGAAGTAACTCGATGCCCGGTTCCGCAGGTTCACCGCCTTGCCGACGTAAACCACCCGCCCCACGGCGTCCTTCATCAGGTACACCCCCGGGGTGGTGGGAAAGGTGCGGACCTTTTCGGCAGGTTCCACCGGTTCAGACATCGCGTTACGCCTGCTCCCAGGGAATGGGGAACTTGTACTTGCGGGCGACCTCGGCCAACTCGTCGAGATGGGACCGGTGCAGGGGGATCCCCTGCGCTTCCCACTCGCGGGCCCGCTGCCACTCCCGGTCGCCGGGAAGCCAGACGTGCGAATGTCCCGGGGCGGCAGGCAGGGCCCGCACTTCATCGGCCGTGCGGTCGACCTCATTGTAGAACTGGTCAACCGCCCCAAACCGGGCGATATCGATCACATAGAAAAAGTGCTCGCTTTCATCCGCCTCGGGATGGGCCCTCTTGTGCAGCGGCAGCTTCCCGCCCACCAGGGCCCCCGCCACCAGGCTCGACTGCCACGCCAGCCCAAACCCCCGCGGACCAGCGGCGGGCAACAGCACCCGGGCGGCGGCAGGGTCGAGCGTCGGCTGTCCCTGGGCGTCCAGAGCCCAGTTCTCGGGCAAGGGCTGACCGTATTGGCCGAGGGTGTCGATCTTGCTCCACGAACTGACGGCACACGACATGTCGAGGCAGAAGGGGGCTCCCGTGCGCGATGGGGCGGCCCAGGCGAAGGCATTGTTCGCAACCGCCGCCGATCGGCTGCCATGGGCGGCCACACTCGCCCGCCCAGTGCTGGTGGCACAATAACCAATCATCCCCTCCCGGGCCGCCAGCAGAGCATACACCGAGGCCGCCCCGAAGTGGTGACTGTTCCGCACCGCCACAGTCCCGGTCCCCACCTCTCGGGCCAGCTCGATCGCGAGATTCATCGCCCGGGTTCCGGCGACATGCCCCATCTGCCGCCCCCCGTCGAGAACCGCCAGCGCCGGGGTTTTAACCACCGTCAGAATCTGCCCGCGCGGATCAATGTCTCCCACGTCCATCGCCCGGACGTAACGGGGGGTCCCCCGGCTGCCATGCGATCGCATCCCCCGCAGGTCGGCCTCGACCTGGCGCTGGGCGGCCATCTCGGCCTCGACCTTGAACATCCCCATGCGGACATAAATCCTGACCAGCAAATCCCGCAGGGCGACAGCGGAGACGCGGATTTCCTGGGCGGGATCGGAAGGCAGGTCGGCAGACAGTGGCATGGTCGGCAACGCAAGAGACAAGAATCTGGGCTGAACAAACACATCCCCAACCACAGCCGCCAGTCTGCAGACCAGCTCCTCCTCAACGGCGATCGGCCGCCCCAAAAGTTGCTACAAGCTTCGGCTGGGTTGGTTCGCGTTTTGAGGGTTTGGGGAACGGCAAACCCGAGGCCGCGGAATTGACGGCGAGGTCGGTCCTGCCCCAGGCACCCTTCGAAAGCGGGTCGCTGCCCCCACATCAAGGGACAGGAGAGGACATGGGCCGGGGTGGATCCGAACAGAAGTCGAAACGGCAACGGGCACCGGGCCGGGGTGTCTCCGGCTGGTCCAATTCAGGCAGGCGAATCTGCCCCGGTGACGTGGCAGCAGGAGTCAGGATTTCCATTATCCGACCCCGCCCGGGCAAAACAAGCCGAGGGGAAGTTGCCGAGGAAAGGCCGCCAGGTTCGTTTTCCGGCTGGCCGCCAAGTTTTGGCGATTTTCGAGCCCCGGGGCGAACCTTGGACCCCTGGGGGAGACAGCCGGGGGGACGGGGTTCCGGTCTTGCCGGGGGTACCGATCGGGCGAGCCCGTCTGGGTTCTGGCCTCCACGACTTCCCCCCCGGCCCTTGACGTTGGCAACGGTGCGGATACATTGAAAGGCACGACGGGCAATAGCCCGCCCCTGCGGACGATTAGCTCAGTTGGTTAGAGCGCCACGTTGACATCGTGGAGGTCACTGGTTCGAGTCCAGTATCGTCCACTCCCTGAAATGTTCAGGATCCGCCCCAAAGCCGTCAGGAGCTTCTCCTGACGGCTTTTTTTCTGGTGATGGATTTTTCCGGACTGTTGGCCACTCGGTGAGATCTCCCGAACGCCCCCGGCGGGAGGAAATCATCCCGAGTCACCGGCCACTGGCAGGCTCCGCGGGCTGCAGGCTCCACGGGCTAACACTTCACCCCAGCCCGAACCACCGGTCCACTCCCCTCCACCCCCTGCCGCGGCTTCCGGGTCAAACCGTCAGGCGTCTCAACCCAGGCGTCTCCACCGGCAAACACAGGGCCCACGGGTCGTCCGGCCACTCCCGCCCGTGGCCCAGCGGGCCCGGTCGCGACTTCCACCCCCGACGGAATGGGTTGAACCCTCTCCCTCCCCCCGTTATACTCTGCGTTTCGCTCGGGATTGGCTTTGGGGAGACATTCTCTCCCGGGGCAGGGTTGATTCGGGGCGAACAAAGCGTTCTTTCGAGCAGTTTTCGACGGTTTGGCAGTTGATTGTTGCCAATCCATCGGGTCTGAGGCACGTTGTCTGAGCAGTTTTCTGAGACCGTGTGTGGCCTCAACCGCCCGAAAGACAATTCCGGCCCATGGATTCAGAGACCAAGTGGTCTGGAACCAATTGTTCTGGAACCGCCTGTTTCGCGACCACGTGTCGCGGAGTTTTCGGGTGGTCATGGTGGTCCGGTGATTGCCGTGTGTGGCGTGGCGGTGTTGATTTCTGGTTTCGCGACGACGTGTCGGGGCCAGTTCCGTTCAGGCGTTCCGTGTTTCAAGGTTGGTTGCCGTGAGTAAGAGCTATCTGGCCAAGGTTGAAACCTTCGAGCCGAGCTGGGTGTTGGTCGACGCGAACGATCAGGTTGTCGGACGTCTGGCGGTCAAAGTGGCGACCATGCTGATGGGGAAGCACAAGCCGACCTACACTCCGCATGTCGACACGGGCGACTATGTGGTGGTGGTCAATTGCGAGAAGGTGAAGTTTGGCGGCAGCCGGGTGGCTCACCCGACGCATCCAGGCTTTTCCTCGAAGATGTTGACCAAGACCTACAAGCGGTTCACCGGTTACACCAACGGGCAGAAGTTCACCACAGCGGCCGAGATGCTGGAGAAAAAGCCCGACGAGATCCTGCGGTCAGCGGTGCGGCGCATGCTGCCCAAGACCAAGATGGGTCGGGCGATGCTGAAGAAGCTGAAGCTGTTCGTCGGCCCCCAGCATGAACATCAGGCGCAGAATCCTCAGCCGATCCCCGCCGCCTAGAGCGACGTCTGTCGTTTGGTGGTCGGGCTCTGGTTCCCACCTGGCTGCAAGACCCAAGATTCGGTTCCCAAGAGTTCTGCTGACACGAGTTCTGCTCACCAAGCTGGCTTCGAGAGATTGCTTCCTGGTGGGCCCCTGCCTGTTGCAGGGCGTTGACTTCCGATTTGATTGCCAACCTTCCTGGCGTTTGAGAGCGGTTGAGTTTCCATGGCTGACCCTTTGAACATTGACCCCACCCTGCTGAATCCGGTCGACAAAGACGCCGTCGAGCACGAAGAGGCTCCTGCGGCCCCTGTCGAGACGACTGAGACCGCGGAAGGGGCGACCCTCGGGCTGGAAATTGGCTCGGTTGCCGAAGAGCCCAAGGTCCGCCTGCCTGCGATGCTGCGGGGCAAGGTGCAGAAGGATGGCAGCTCGCTGGGGACTGGGCGTCGCAAGACGGCTGTCGCCCGCGTGCGGGTGAGAAAGGGTGCCGGGAAGATCACCGTCAATGGGCGGGAGTTTGAAGACTTCTTCCCCGTCGAGCGGAATCGTCTGCAGATCGAGGCGGTGCTGAAGGCCACTGGCATGCTGGGTGCGGTCGACATCGACGCCTTGGCCAGCGGCGGTGGGGTGAACGGGCAGGCTGGCGCGATTGTGCTGGGTCTCGCCCGGGCCATTCAGGCTCTGCAGCCCGAGCTGCATGGGGCCCTCAGTGATGGCGGTTACCTGACCCGCGATGACCGCATGGTGGAACGCAAGAAGTACGGTCACAAGAAAGCTCGTCGCAGCTTCCAGTTCTCGAAGCGTTGATTGGCCTGGTCGGCCTGGACTGGCGAAACACCGCTGGTGGATTCTTCGCCAGTCTGGGGCTGGCAGTCTGGCCGCCGCTGGTTGTGCCGCGCGGTTTATCGAGATTCAACCCCGGGTAGGGATGGCTCCGATCCATTCTTCCCGGGGTTTCTGCTTGCCGGGCTGGATGCTCGTGCGAGACGCCGCATTCGGGTGATGGTCGGCAATCCCCGGGAATTCCCGCTCCCCCCCTGTTTGGTCTCTGGCCCTGCTCCACTGGCCTGAGGTGTCCCGATGCTCGACCCGTTGCTCGTTCCCGAATTGCGGGAAATGCTCAACGACAGCGATGTGTCGGCCATGCGCGAATTCTGCGCTGTCTTCCACCCCGCCGTGGTGGCCGAGAACCTGGGAGCCCTGTCGACTGCCGAGGCGTGGCAGGTGCTGTCGCAGAGCCCGCTGCAGCGGCAGGTGGAAGTGTTCGAGTTCATGGACCTCGAACGTCAGATCGAGCTGGTGTCGACCCTCGAGAAGGCGCATCTCTCGGCCCTGATCGAGGAAATGGCCCCCGATGATCGGGTCGGTCTGCTGCGCAACCTCGAAGACGACCATGTCGAACGGCTGCTGCCGTTGATTGCCCAGGCCGAGCGCAGCGACATCCGCAAGCTGCTCTCGTATCCCGAGTCGAGTGCCGGCGCGTTGATGACCACCGAGTACGCCTCACTGCGGGAAGAGCTGACCGTGCGCGAGGCACTCGCGGCCCTGCACAGCCAGGCCCCCAACCGCGAGACCATCTACTATGTCTACGTGCTCGATGAGTCCCGGCACCTGCACGGGTTTGTGAGCCTGCGGACATTGATCCTCGCCCGCCCCGACGCCCTGGTCCGCGAGATCATGGACCGCGATGTGCTCTCGGTGCGGGTGGATGAAGACCAGGAATCGGTCGCCAACAAGATGGCCCGGTACGACTTCATCGCCATGCCGGTGGTGGATGACGAAAACCGGCTGGTGGGCATCATCACCCACGACGACGTGCTGGACGTGATGCGGGAAGAGGCGACCGAAGACGCCCACCGGATGGGTGCCGTCGCCCCGCTGGAAGAAAGCTATCTCGGCACCCCCTTTCATACCCTGGCCTGGAAACGGGGGATCTGGCTGATCTTGCTGCTGGTGGCCGGGTTTGGAACCTCCTCGCTGCTGAACCTCTACGACGGGGTGACCGAGCAGCACGAGTGGCTGGTGTGGTTTCTGCCGCTGGTGCTGGCCAGCGGGGGGAACTCGGGCTCGCAGTCGGCGACTCTCATCATCCGCTCGATGTCGCTGGGGGAACTGAATCGTTCCAACCAGAATCGCATCATTCGCCGGGAGGTGGCCACCGGGGTGGCGCTGGGAACCACCATGGGGCTGCTGGCGCTGGTCTTCTCGGTCCAGTACGTTCCCTGGACGCATGCCCTGGTGGTGGGGGGGACGATCGCGCTGGTGGTGACCTTTGGCACCACCAATGGCACGCTGTTGCCGATCCTGCTGAGGCGCCTGGGGTTCGACCCCGCGCTGATGTCGAACCCACTGATCGCATCGCTCTCCGACGCGCTGGGGGTGCTGATCTACTACAACGTCGCCCTGTTGTTCCTGCGGTCGATGTGACGCGGCGGGAGGAGGGTGCGCCGGGGCCGGCACTCGGGCCCCGCCGCGCGGTAGAATGACGGCTTCAGAATGAAGTCTTCAACCGCCACGTCCGACCATCCGGGACTCCCTCCCCATGCATGTGTTGTTCGTCCACAAGAATTTTCCCGCCCAATTCGGGCACGTGGCCTCCCGACTGGTGGGGCAACGGGGGTATCGCTGCAGTTTCCTCTCCGAGAAGGGCCCGGCGGTCGTGCAGGGGGTCGAGGTCATTCCCTACAAGCTGACCGGCGGGGCCACCAATTCCACCCATTTCTGCAGCCGGACGTTTGAAAACACGGTCTGGCACTCGGCCGCGCTGTACGAGACTCTCAAGGCCCGGCCCGACATCCGGCCCGACCTGGTGGTGGGACACGCGGGCTTCAGTTCGACCGTGTTTCTGCGGGAACTCTACGACTGCCCCTTCATCAACTACTTCGAGTATTACTATCGTTCGCACGACTCGGATCTCGATTTCCGGCCGGAATTTCCCCCGGCCGAGTGGCAGCGGCTGCGCAGTTGGATGCGCAATGCGTCGTTGTTGGTCGACCTCGAGAGCTGCGAGGCGGGCTACAGCCCCACCCGCTGGCAGCGCGACCGGCTGCCCGAGGTCTTTCGCCCCAAGGTCGAGGTGATCTTCGACGGCATCGACACGACTGTCTGGAACCGCGTGGCCCAGCCGGGTCGGACGTTTGGATCGTTCCAGATTCCCGAAGGTTGCCGGCTGCTGACCTACGTCTCGCGGGGCTTCGAGTCGATGCGCGGATTCGACATCTTCATGCGGGTCGCGAAACGGCTCTGCGACCAGCACCCCAATCTCGTGGTGGCGGTCGTGGGGGAAGACCGCATCTGCTACGGGGGAGATGCCGAGCACATCGGCGGCCCATCATTCCGCCAGTGGGTCTTGTCTCAGGATCAATACGACCTGTCGCGGATTCTCTTTCTGGGGCGGCTCAATCCCCCCGATCTCGCCCGGCTGCTCAGCCTCAGCGACCTGCACATCTACCTGACCGTGCCGTTTGTGCTGAGCTGGTCGCTGATGAACGCCCTGGCGTGCGGGGCGACCATTCTGGCCTCCGACACCGCGCCCGTCCGCGAGATGATCACCCCCGGACAGACCGGGCTGCTGGCCGGGTTCTTCGATGTCGACGGTTTCGTCGCCCAGGCCAACGCGGTGCTGCAGCACCCGGAAGACCACCGGCACCTGGGCGAAAACGGCCGCCGGTTGATCCAAGAGCGCTATTCCCTCGATGTCTGCCTGTCCCAAATGGAGCGGTTGTATGAGCGGGTGATGGCCGGCCGGTCTGGTTCGGCCGCCAAGCCCCAGAACACCCCCTGAATCCGCCGGGGGCGGGCAAGGTCGTCGGGAGCGAGTCGTCGGACTTGGGTTGTCGGGGGGTTGGTTTACCCGCCCCGCGGTGGTTGTTTCCCGACAAGTCCAATTTCCCCGCCAGTTTGCTCACATCCAAGCCGACTGATACCATGAGGTGTCTGGATTTTGCGTTCGCAGGGCCTCCCCTCAGGGTGGTTTTGCCGGATGGTGAAGCCTGTCCTGGCACGCTGGTGACAGGCAGGGTGAGACGGGAACACGAGGTGCTGGCATGCTGCGGATTGACGGCGGACCGACACGGCACGGACGGCGGGATTTTCTGCGCGTGGGGAGCCTGGCCCTCGGCGGGTTGACCCTGCCCCAACTCTTGGCGACCGACGCCGCTGCGGCCGGCCGTCTGACCACTGGCAAGTCGGTCATCTTTCTCTTCCAGCACGGCGGCCCCAGCCAGATCGAGACGTTCGATCCCAAGATGACCGCCCCCGTCGGCATCCAGAGCGCCACGGGGGAAGTGCAGACGAAGATTCCAGGCATCACCTTCGGCGGCACCCTCCCCAAGCTGGCAACGCTGAACGACAAGTTCTCGATCGTCCGGTCCTTCACCACCGGCGACGGCAACCACGACATCAAGCCGATCGTGGGGCGCGACAGCGGCGGGGCGAACGTCGGCTCGCTCTATTCACGCGTGGTGGGGACGAACAACCCGCTGACGGGCATTCCCTACAACGCCGCGTTGTTCCCCCGGGCGGTCGATCCCGATGCCCGGCCCATCATCAAGGACTTCGGCAACTTCGAGGCGACCGGCGGCGTGGGGGCGGCCTACGCGCCGTTCGTCCCCGGGGCCGGGGGAGACCTGCAGCGCGACATGCAGCTCAGCCTGCCGGTCGACCGCCTGGGAGACCGCCGGTCGCTGCTGGGGGAACTCGACCGCGTGCGGTTCCAGCTCGACGCCGCCGGAAAGCTGGAAGGGCTCGACAAGCTGCGTGAGCAGGCCTTCAGCACGATTGTCGGCGGGGCGGCGACGGCGTTCGACCTGTCGCGCGAAGATCCTGCCGTGGTGGCCCGCTACGACACGGCCCCCCTGTTCACCCCCGACAGCATCTCCCGGCGGTGGAACAACCACCCGCACTACGTCGAGAACGCCAAGACGCTCGGCAAGCTGCTGCTGCTGGCCCGCCGGCTGTGCGAGGCGGGGGCGGGCTTCGTGACCGTCGCCACCACCTTCGTCTGGGACAATCACTCCGACATCAACAATGCCGGGGCGGAAGAGGGAATGCGCTACTGCGGCATTCCGTTCGACCACGCGGTCTCGGCCTTCATCGAAGACTGCGAGGCGCGCGGGCTGGGAGACAAGATCATGCTGGTCTGCTGCGGCGAGATGGGGCGCACCCCGCGCATCAACGCCAACGGCGGTCGCGATCACTGGGGGGGGCTCGCCCCGCTCATGGTCTACGGTGGGCGGACCCGCCCCGGGCAGGTCATCGGCCAGTCGTCGCGCGATGCGGGTGAACCGGCCAGCGAGCCGATGCGCATCAACAACCTGCTCGCCACCATCATGCACTCGCTGTTCGACATGGGCGAGTTGCGGGTGACCCGCGGGGTTCCTCAGGAAGTGATTCGCGCCGCGACCGCCGCCGATCCGATTCCAGGTCTGGTGTGATCCAAGACGCTTCGCACAGGGTCGCCATCGCGTCATCCGAATACGTGAATCGTTCGCGGTGTCCGTTGTACGAACGGCGTGCTCGCGGCGAGAGGGTGAGGCACACAGCTCAAGTTTCTTGAGTTGCTGAGCCTTCCTGGGGTTTCGACGCGTCCCGCCGCTCGACTGGCCCTCCACGTCACCTGGGGAATTCGGAATACAGCCGAATTGGCCAGGAGATTTTTGACTTGGAATGCTCTCTCTGGTAAACTCGTAGACACGCTGAGCCGAGTTCCGGGGAAGCAGGCGAACGTCCGAATGATCGAGGAGTGGAGCATGCCGACAAGTTCCAGGGGTGGTCGAACCGTTCCGTTGTGGATCATGAAAGGGTTTTGGCTGCTGATTGCGGCAGTCCAAATCTGGGGAGGCTTGGAGCTGCTGGCATCGGCTGAACCAAGCCACGCACTTCTGGCGGTCCCCGGGTTGCTCGTCTGGTTCTTTGGCCGCAAGAACTTCTTCGCTCCCCAAGTGATTGAGCACTCTGTGTAGCGCAAGTGGCCCAACCCGAATTCAGCACGGTTGGCTCCGCTGGCTTTCGGTGGTGGACAACCATCAAGACGTCGATGTGATTCTCCGCCTTCGATCGGAAGGCGAGTCGACGGCTGGTTGGCGGTTGGGCAATTGATTGCCTGGAGTGTGAACCGGGGCTGGGCCGCAAGAAATTAGCGTGCTTCTCCCGGGAGGTTCTGTCGCTGGGACGTGAGTTCTGTTGGCAGACAGACCAAGACGTTCTGCCGGGAGGGTCGGCACGACCCGGTTCATTCTTCAAGCTCCGACTGGTTGGCATTTCGCAAACCGATCTCAACCGTCGGGAAGATGCGTCTTGGCGTGCGACTTGCCACGTTCGCAATCCGTGACGTCCGGACAACCTCGCAAGGACCTACAAAATCGCCCCCCGGTTGCACCCCCCGGCACGACCCCGTAACCTCGCCGCTGAATTCCGCGGTCCTGCACGAGGTGGATGATGGGTGTCGCAGCGGGTGAGTCGAGCGGTGAGGGGCCCAACGCCACGGCAGGCGGCTTGGCAGCGGATGGCAACGCGGCCCCCACCAAGATCCGTCACCTCGTGGTGCTGGCTTCGGTCGCGATGTCGGCCGTGCTGTATCTCGACCGGTTCTGCGTCAACATCTCCGAGCGCTATATCAAGGAAGACCTGGGGCTGACCGAAACCCAGGTCGCCTGGTTCATCAGTGCGTTCTTCTGGGCCTATGCTCTGGCGCAGGTTCCCGCCGGTTTCCTGGGAGACCGCCTCGCCATCCGCTGGGTGCTCGCCGGCTACATCCTGCTCTGGTCGCTGTTCACCGGTTTCATCGGCCTGGCGCAGGGGGCCGTCATGCTGCTGGCCATGCGGCTGGGGTGCGGCCTCGCTCAGGCG
>JBKCTR010000116.1:0-10340 GCA_046318755.1 Planctomycetaceae bacterium | reverse complement strand
GGGGATGCCCGTGAGACCAGGCGGGAGCCGGTGAAGTGTTGGGACCGAGGCGGGTCGGCATTGATTCAATGGAATGATACGACAAGACGAAGGGGAGGGAATCGTGGCGGCGACGGACGGTTTTCGCCGCACCTTGGTGTTGTGTTGATTCATTGATGATTTGCAGGTGTTTGCCCCAGGGGATTGATTTGTTGGCGATCGGCGCTAGCATTTACAGGTTTGCGGGATTCCGAGCGGCTAGAGTCTAGCCGCTGACCCCGAACACCCGGGAATGCCCTCGGTTAATTGGCCGGTCCCTACGGTGAGTGAAATGTTAATGCGTCCCCCCGCTCCAGAGCGGAAGAAGAATCCCGATTCGGTCCTCGCGGTGCATCAACGGCACCTCCCTGAATTTCAGGAGGTGTTCGAGCGATCTGCCGAAGAGACCATTGCCTCGATGAACGAGACAGGACGGGATGTGGCCAGCCAGGCCGCGAAGCATCCCCTGGCGATCCGTTCGATGGGAGTGGCCCGAACGAACATCCCGGTGATCCTCCGCAACCCGCTGGGTGGCGGATTGGCTCATCTCTCCTGCTCGGTTGATCTGCTGGTGGGTTTGGCCGCGGAAAAGCGGGGCATCCATGTTTCCCGCATGGGTGATGTGCTGGCCCGACTGGCTGGTGAGCAGTACGACAGTCTGCATCATTACGCTTCCCGAGTGGTGGAGCTGTTGCGGACGACTCAACATGCCGATACGGCTCACGTCCGCGTGCAGGGTCAGCTTCCCTACCTGGAGGCCATCGACGGTGTGAAGTCGAAGTCGTCCCTCGAGTCGCTGGGGCTCTCGATCGAAGCGGAATTCGCCGAAGGTCAGACCCAGTTCACCCAGGGAGTGGTCTTCAGCCACATCACTGCCTGCCCCTGCGTGCAGCAGACCTACCGGCAGAGTCACGGGGATGAGAGTTCGTCGTTTGTCAACGAGTTGGAGCTGCGGCAGATGCCGTTGATGACCCACTCGCAGCGCTGCCGCACCCATGTGAAGCTGCAGGGCCTGGCGGGACCGATGAATCTGCTGGAGATTCTCGACTCGATCGATCGCGTGGCGGTCCGCTGCCAAAACACGATGCCTCGGGAATTCGAACTGCTGACCGTCTTCCTGGCACATGCGCGCCCGCAGTTCCTCGAGGATGTGCTGCGTGATCTCTCGGCTGATCTGGCGAAGACCCTGGCCGACGAATCGGATGCGGCCCGGATCGTGATTGATTCGATCAGCATGGAGTCGATCCACGACTTCGACCTGCATGGCCAGATCGATTCCTCTCTGGGTGACGTGCGGGCTCTCTCCCGGTGAGTCGCCCCTTCACTTACGGCAACCTCGCCATCTCTCTGGATGGCCGCATCTCCACCGCCGACCGTGCCCTGCACGGCTTCGGCGGCCCGGAGGATCGCGACCTGATGGAGGAACTGCGTTCGCGGGCTGATGCCGTGATGATTGGAGCCGCTACGGTGCGCGACGAAAACCCGCGGCTGCGGGTGGCGTCGACGCAATGGCTTGAGGCCCGGCGGCTGGCTGGTCGCACCAGCCAGCCCCGGGCCATCGTTGTCAGTCGGTCGCTCGACTTTCCCTGGCATGAACGGGAATTGTTTCGGGGCGGTGAGCCGCGTCCTTTGGTCATCACCCATCCCGATCACGCGACAGAAGTCTTGGACGATCTGCGGCGTGTGGCCGATTTGCTGTTGGTACCCGCGACAGACCAAGGTGTGGATCTGTCGGTCGCGATGGAAGAGTTGAGCGTTCTGGAAATCGACCAACTGCTGCTGGAGGGGGGGGGCGAATTGAATTTTGCCATGCTCGCCGCCGGCCTCGTCGACGAGTTCCACCTCACGCTCTGCCCCCTGGTGTTTGGCGGCCGGAGCTCTCCCGGAGCCTTTTCCGGATTGGGATTCGCCGCTGGCCGAGAAGCCTCTCTCGACCTGATCTCTCTGCGTCGGGGAGCCGACGATCGTCTGTTTCTGCGTTATCGCTGTCTCAACGCGACGCCCCGCTGAGCGACTTCGGGCCGCCGTCGCCGGGCGGAGATCTGTTTGTCTCCCGGATCGACCTGCCAGCAGCCCACGTTCCCAGGCTCAACGCCGGGACATTTCGAACGTCCCCTGGTCGCGTCGTGACCAGTACGTGGCTGTCATCCCGGCCGAGTCGACTCGGGCCTGAGTCGAGAAGTCACCGAAGAGGGGGAGCCGGGAGCGGCTGCTCAGCCACATGGTCCCGTCTGGCGACTGACCAGTCACTGACATCGGGACGGAGTAGGCGAACGGGACGATCCCGAGGAACGTCCCCGTGAAGCGGGCCCGGTAGGTGCAGTCATCCACCTGTTTCAGTCGTGCACACATGCGGCCCTGATGGCCGCTGGTATGGCTGCACCAGGAACCCGAAAAGCGTCCTGCCACCCCGTCGTGGGCCTGGGCGGAAATGGCATCGAGGCAAAGTGCCAGGCAAGTCCCCAGCATCCAGAGGGCGGGGGCACGGACCACTCTTCGCAACACCGGCATCGGCACACCTCCACAAGGAACGGAAACCGTCATGGAGTGCCCATCGACGTGTCGGGAACCGTGATTTCAGTCTGGTTCGCCAAACCCCGGCACAAAATCGATTTGTTGGTTGATTCAAGGACTTTTCCGAGGGACTCGACTTTGCGGAATGGATGGTGTTTGCGTTGTCTCAGGGGGCTGCGGAGTTGAGTGGGGCGGCGCACCATGGTGGGGGGCGACCCGGTCTGACGGGGACCCGATTGGGGGGGACCCGAGCGGGTCGCAGGCACACGGGCGGGAGGAGGGGACCCGGGCCAGAGCCTGAACGGGTGGACCCTCAGTCGGGTGGTTCCCCACAGTTACCCACCCCGGCAGTGTCTGTTAGTATAAGAGGATTGGGCGAGATCGGGGAGTTGCGTCGTCGATTCGCGGGTTTCGTCGGACAGGGTTTGTTCCCGTGAGTCTGCCTGATGTGTGAACGTTGTTGGTTGACCGTACTGGTGGGGGTTTGGTTGGGATTTGCTCCCACCCTCCTGGCCCAATCTGCGACTCCTCCGGGGGCGCGGAAGGAGGCTTCGACCGGCAAACCCCCCGCCACGATTTATGTTCCCTGGGAGGAACTCGATCGGCTGCTGACCGACGACGAGCCCGGTGTGTTGATCTCGCGCGAAGAGTTCGACCAACTGCTGACCGCGTCGCGGAGCGAGTCGGGTCTCGAGGCGGCCCAACCTGCGGGGATCTCGGCCGAGTATCGGGGGCGCATCGAAGCCGACTTGCTGATGCTGGATGCTGTTTTGACAGTTCGGCATGAGGGGCGGGATCCCGGCACCTGGCGCCTTCCTTTGAAGGGGCTGGCCCTCGAGGCGGCGTCTCTCGATGAGCGGCCCGTGAAGATGGCCCGCGCGTCTTCGGGCGAGCTGTGGGTGCAGGTTCCAGGGGAGGGGACCCATCGACTGAGGTTGAAATTGACGGCCCCGCTGGTCACACGGGGTGGCGAGCAGGTGGCTCTGCTGGGGCTGCCGCGATTGCCTGTGGCCCGGGTGGGTCTGTCGGTTCCTCCTGGCAAGCACCTGAGTTGGGGGGATTGGAAACCTTCCCGTCCCGCCCCCGAGGATCAGCCGTGCGAATATGAGTTTCCGCTGGGGGGACAGGGAGAGGTGCTGCTGCGGATTGGCGACCGGGTGCTGCCCGCCAAGGGGCAGGACGTGGTCTTGGCGACCTCGGTGTTGGGGCTGCATGTGGCTGCCGATGAGCAGAGCTGGCGGGCGTCGACGGCTCTCGAGGTTCATGGTCGGGAAGTCGATCGGTTGGTTTTGGAGGTTCCGACCGAGGTGGAACTGGTGGGGGTGGAGGCCGAGGGGCTCGCCCGCTGGGAGAGTGTCCGGGAAGAGGCGACGCAGCGGCTGGTGCTGCAGTGGCATCAGCCGTTTGCCGGTCGGCGTCAAATCACGGTGCAGGGTCTGGTGCCGCGGTCCACGTCGGAACCCTGGGTCGTTCCCACATTGACCATTCCAGAGATCGCGGCCCACCAGGTGCGGGTCCTGGTGCGGGCGGATCCGACCGTGCGGTTGCGGCAGGTCTCGGCCAGTTCCGTCCAACGGATCGCGAACGATTCGGCAGGATTTCCCGGGTCTGGTGCGGAAGAGGGACGATTTGCGGGAGCGGCGTCGGACCCCCGGCCCGACGGGGCGGCGTGGCGTTACGCGGCCTGGAGTCAGCGGTTTTCGCTCGTCTTCGAAACCCTGGTCCGGACCAGGGAACTATCGGTCAGCAGCGCCACCCATCTGGGGATTGCCGTCGGTGGTCTGGTTCTCGAGTCGGATCTGGAGCTGCTGGCGAGGCATGGCCGATTGTTTGATTTTGAGTTACGGCTGCCGGCCGAGTGGAACATTCAGGAGGTTTTGCACGACGGGCGGTCGGTGGCCTGGAGCATCCCGGCGACGGAACCCGGTTGGAACCTGCTGCGGGTGATGTTCTCGCCCCCCATTCCCGATCAGACACGGACAACGCTGCGGGTGGTGGCCACTCAGAGTCTGGGAGAGAACTGGCCCCCGGGTGACGAGCCGGTGGTGGTGCCCCTGCCAGTCATCGAGCTTCCCTCGGTGAATGTGCTGTTGGGGCGGTACCTGATTTCCACGGACCGGGACCTGGACCTGAGGGCCGAGGAATTTCTGGGGTTGGAGCCCGTCTCACTGGGGGCGCAGGGGGTGGAGGCGGGATCCTCGACCCAGGGTTGGGAGCATCAGGATACGCAGTATTCGGGACGACTGCGGCTGACGCGGCGTCCGGGGCGGCTGTTTGCCCGAACGCTGGGGGTGCATCGACTGGGGCGGGACACGCTGGTCTCCCGGTGGACCATTCAGATCCTCGCGCAGGGGGCGGGGGCCCGGGCGGTGCAGATCGCGCTGCCCGAGTCGACGGGGACGAATCTGCAATTCCGGGTGCTCGACACGGAACCACCGGGGGGGCCGGTGTCTCGGCTGGAGAGTCAATCGAGCGCGCCGCCGGCGGAGGGGCAGCGTGTGTGGACCCTGCGGTTCGCGCATGCGCTGCGGGGTTTGGTGCGTCTGGCCGTCGACCTCGAGGCCCCCCGGCCCGCTGATCAACCGGCGTGGGAAGTGCCCCGGTTGATGGTGGTGGGGGCCGAACGGCAGTTTGGACAGGTGGGGATCGAGGCCGACAACGATCAGCAACTGGAGGTGCTGGCCACCGACTCTGGGGGACAGCCCCTGCGTTCGATTGATACGGCCGATCTGCCCATGGTGCCGCTGCGTTCGGTTGAGCGGCGGATTGTCGAGGCGTTCGAGATGGTGCGCCCGGGCGAGCGCATTGTGGTGCGCGAGACGAAATTCGAGCGGGGGTCTGTGCCGAGCGCCATCTGCACCGACTGGAAGCTGCTGAGCCTGTTGAATACCTCGGGTGAACTCCAGCACCGGGTGGAGGTGAAACTGCAGGCGGTGGGGGCCCAGGCGCTGTTGGTGCGTCCGGTGGGCGATGTGGAGTTGTGGGGTGTGCTGATCGATGGCAGTCCGGTGGAAATTCGCCGGATCCCCGCGGGGGAGACCGAGCGGGAGGTGTTCTCGATTCCCCTCACGGCGGTCGATCCCCCCGAGCGGGAGCGCCTGGTGCGGATTTTCTATCGCAATCAGGGCAACCTGGGGGCGGCACCGGGAACACTGCGCGAGTCGCCGCCCGATCTGGAGGTTCTGACGGGGAGTGGCGAACGGTTGCCCGTGGTGACGCTGCAGCGCGAGTGGGACTTGGTGTTGCCTCCCGACTGGAATGTGCTGAACAGCACGGGCGATTTTCGGCCACGTGTCGCGCTACCGCGGAGGGGAATCATCGACTGGTTCCAGCAAAATCTGATTCCCCGGGGCGAAGGTCGGCTGCGCGACCGGCTGCTGCTGCTCTTGGCCGCCGTGGCCCTGCCTTGGCTGGCCAGCCGGTTGTGGCGGTTGCTGCGCGTGTTGGCGGGGCAATTCTGGAGCCTGCGACAGCGGCGCTGGTTGTGGCTGCTGCTGTTGCTGGTGATGGTTGTGCTGGTGATGGTTGTGTTGAGCATCCGGGGTTTGATCCCGCTGGCTTCGGGTCCGATACAATCCAAGCTGACTCCCAGGCCCGCGTCCGGGATGCAGGTGGGGGCGAGCAACGATTGGGCATCCGATGGCGCTGACACCCAAGTGGCTCCCTCTGCGATGGCCGGAGCTCCCGGGGGGCCGCCTGTCGACCTGGTGCGGCGGGGAGCGCGGTTGCCGATGGCGAACGAACAGCCGGCGGATGGCCCTCTGGCCGCCCCGGCCCCAGAGGCCGTTCCCGAGGCACCCCGGGAGGGGCGCGACGCAGCCGGTGCGAAGGGCCAGTTGCCCCCCCCGGGGCAGCCGGTTCCCGCGAAGCCCGCCCGGCGGCCTCCGCTCCGCGGACGACTCTCGCTGGCCATGGATCTGGCGATTCCACGGGAAGCCGAGCGGGTGACCCTGGTGCAGGATGGAGTGCTGCGGCAAGAGGGTGGCCCCACCCTGGAGGTCAAGCTCTCCGCCGCATCTCATCGCCGCGCGGAGAGTCTCTTCTGGCAGGCATTGACCGTGTTGGCGTTTTGGATCTGCCGCCGGCAGTCGCCGGCCCGTCGACTGCTGTTGGGGGCTGCGACCCTGGGACTTCCGTGGGCCCTTCAGGCTCTGTTCGGCCCTGCGCTGAAACCCGTGTTCGATGGCGTGTTTCTGGGAGGCTGCCTGGGGCTGCTGCTCTGGCTGGGGGGGGAGATTGTGGCGAGATTGACGCAAGAACTGCGGCAGCCGCGGCTGCCGCTGGTCTGTCTGTTGATCTGCGGCTGGCTGACCGCGCCTCTGCAGGGGGGCGAGACTCCTGCCCGGCGGCCCCCACCCTCCGTCCCGAGGGACCGGGTGATCATTCCCTGGGATGCGACCCAGAACCAGCGGCCGGGAGAGGCAGCGCGGGGATCGCTCCCCGACGGGCCGGTGCTGCTTCCCTGGAGTCTGCATCGCAAGTGGTCCGGAGAGAAACGGCTGCGAGACCCAGACGGGTTTCCGGAGCAGGTCTCCCAGGTCGACCTGACCATTGTTCCGGAACCGGGAGTGGCCGGGGCCCGGGGACGTGCCCGGGTGAGCAGCCGCATGGACATCGTGACCGAGGGGCGGGGACCGATGGTGGTGCCCCTGCCGGTCGCCCAGGTGACTCCCCTGCGCGTCGAACTCGATGGGGAACCGGCAATTCTGATCCCAGGAAAGACCGAGGCGGAACCACGAAAACTCGTGGTCCCCGAGGCCGGGCGTCATGAGTTGCAGTTGGACTTCGATCTGCCGGCTGACATCACCCAGGCCGAGGGGCAACTCGGCCTGGCGCTGGCCCCGGTGGCTGCGGGGGTGGCCCGCATCCGCCTCCCCTCGAAAGAGACGCAATTGCAGGTGCAGGGGGCGGCCCGGGGGTTCCGGCGGGAGAGCCAGGGAGACGAGATTTGGGCCACAGTGGTCTGGGAGCAGCCCGGTTCCCTCGATCTGAAGTGGGGGCCGGTGCTGACCTGGGAGGTGGGTCAAGCGGTGTTCGAGATCGAGTCGACCGTGGCGTTGTCTCTCGATGACCTGGGGGCCTCGCATGTTTCCCACCTGCGGTGGGTGGTGCGGCAGGGATCGCTGCGGGACCTGACGCTCGAGTTGCCGGAGGGCTGGCTGGTGCGGGGGCTCTCGGGCTCGGACGTGGCGGGTTGGGATTTGGATGAGACCGGGGGGCCACGCACCTTGCGGGTCACGCTGCGGAGGGCCGTCTCCGACACGACCACGCTCGACCTCGACCTGTTGCGCCCGCTGGAGTTTGGCGAGGCAGCGGTGGATCTGGAAGTGCCATCGATCTCGATCCCCGACGCTCTCCGCCACACAGGCCTGCTGGGTCTGTTTCTTCCCGAGCGCTGGACGGTCGCGGCCGGTGTCGGCGAGGGGGCCATCCAGGTCGACAGCGGCCAGTTTCCCAAGGCCGAAACCCCTCTGGGGCAACAGCTCTGCCCCGCCCATCGACCGCGGCCCGAGCGCGTGTATCGCCTGCGGCAGCAGCCCTTTGAGTTGTCTGTTCAAGTCACGCGTGAGAAACCGATCGCGCGAGGGGTGGGGGAGCAGTTGGTGGAGCTCACCTCGCGGCGGATGTCGTTCGATGGGGTGTTCACGCTGAATCTTCCGGAACCCCCCGGCTCTTCGGTCTCGTTCCAGCTTCCCGAGGGATTTCAACTGACCGAGGTGATCTGCGAAGACGCGGCCGACTCGTGGATCTCGGGGGGGGCGGCGGGCCAGGTGGGAATCTTGCACCTCGAGTTGGCCAAGCCGCGCAGTGGTCGGTTGGAGGCGCGGATTCGGGGATTTGTCCCGCGGTGGGTGGATGATCCCGTGGCGATTGTGACGCCCCTCGTTCCACTGGAGATGAACGAACTGAAGACCGCCTGTGGTCTGTGGATCGACTCGGCATTCCAGGGACGGGTGGAGGATTCGACCGGCTGGCAGTTGGTCGATCCCGAGAGTCTCTCGGCCTCGGTCTTCGCCCCGCGCCGCGGGAGTCTGCGGTTTGGATTCCAGTCGGAAACGGTCGACACCACCCCGCTGGCGCTGGTGCTGGATCCGGCGGAGGTACGGGTGTCGGCCTCCGCGCTGTCGCAGGTGCTGGTCCGCGACACCTCGGTCGAGCAGGCGCTCTTCCTGCGCTGGAAGTTTCCCGCCGCCGCGGCGCGGCAGGTCTCGTTCGAGGTGCCCGAATGGATGGGGACCCGGCTGGAACTCGAGTCGTTCGATCCCCGGGTGCGAATCCGGGATGTCCAAAGGGAACCGGCCCCACTCAATCGACAACGTTTGACGATCCAGCTCGAGGAGCCCCGGTCCAACGAGTTGCTGTTGGGGGCGACGGCGTCGTTCGCGATCCCGGAAGACGGTCGGATCGCCGCCCCGCTGGTCACGTTCGAACAGCCCGTCACTTCGGAAACCGGACGCACCTATCGACCCGTCGAGAATCAACAGGCCTATGTGCTGTTGGTCAATCAGGGTTGGCGCCGCCTGAGCGGGCCCGCGACCGAACCCCTCGAGGTCATTGCCAACGCAGATCTGCCCTTTCAGCTCCCCCCCGATCTGTATCGGCAAACGACCGGTTTGTGGCGGGTCCGTGATCCGCGCGGAGTGGTCGAATGGCGGCAGGAGGCGGCCACTTCGGTCCGGTCGCTGGGAGCGGTCGTCAACTATGCCGAGTTGCGGCAGACCCTCACACCGGATGGTTCCTGGCGCCTGGTGGGCACCTACCGTGTGGTCAATCGCTCCCGTCAATTCCTGCCCCTCCGACTCCCCCCAGGGGCCCAGATTCTCTCGGTGTTTGTGGAGAACTCTCCCAGTCGTCCGATTGATCCGGGGAGGGCCAATGATCCGGGTCTGGTGTTGATTCCCCTGCCGCTGACTGCGCTCGGGGATCGGGGCAGCGAGGTGCGGGTGGTCCTGCAGGGACGTCTCCCGAGAGGGTTGCCCACAGGCGGCGAGCTCTTCCGCACCGAGATCGACCTGCCCGCTCCGTCGATTGTCTCGACGGACGAGGATCCCGAGTTGGGAATTCCGGTCACGGCCACGGAGTGGACGGTGTGGCTGCCGGAGGACCAGGGTGTGGAACGGGTCGAGGATCCCGAACGGACGAACGTTTCCGAGAGCCTGCGGGGTCTCGAGCGGGTGCTGAACACCCAGCGGGAATGGCTGGATCTGTACCGCCGGCTGGGTGACGCCTCGCTGAGTGATTCGGCGCGCGCACGGATCGAAGACAATCTCAGCCGGTTTGATGAGCGCGAACTGCAGGTCGATTCCGCGACGGCCGCGGAGTCTCGCCGGCTGGATGGTTACGCCCGCGAACAACTCGCCGAGGTCAGTCGCCAGAACCAGCAATTGCAGCAGGCGCGTCGGCAAATGGGGGGTGGCAAGGGGGATGCCGAGAACGCCTTGCGGCCCCTCAACAATCGTCTCTTGCAGACGGAACTGTATCAATTCAACAGCAGCGTGGTCGACAAGTCCGACGGGACCAAACGGGCCGAGGGTCTTTCCCAGGCTCCCGCCAGTGGACGCGCGCTGCCGAACGCGCGCTTCCAACTGAGTCAGCAGGTCGAACGGCAGACCCGCGAGCAGTTGAGCAACCGTTCGAAGGGATTCGCCAAGCCGGGGTCATCGGACGTTGGCCCAGGGACTCCCTCGGCTGATCAGGCCCCGGGGGATGGAGAACGGCGCGAGGAGGCTCTGCTCGAACAGTTGGAGCAGGACTTTGGCAAACAGTCGGTCGGCAACCGTCGCCGAGCCGCTTCACGCGGCGCCAAC
>JBKCTR010000115.1:0-4204 GCA_046318755.1 Planctomycetaceae bacterium | reverse complement strand
GTGACGTTCTCTGGTGGCCCGCTCACAGTGTGCGCTTGACCTCCTCGATCTTGATCGCCTCGAACATGTCCCCTTCCTTCACATCGTCGAAGCCATCCAGTCGAATCCCGCACTCCATTCCCTCCCGCACTTCCTTCGCATCGTCCTTGCCGCGTTTCAGCGAGGCGATCTTGTACTCGTTCAGGACCCGCTGATCCCGGATGATCCGGATCAGGCTGGTCCGTTCAATCGTGCCGTTCAGCACGCGGCACCCAGCCACCCGGCGGAAGCGGCTGATGTCGAAGGTCTGCAGCACCAGGGCCCGGCCCATTCGTGACTGCACCACTTCGGGCTTCAGCAGCCCTTCCATCGCCTTCTTGATGTCGTCCGTGACCTCGTAAATGATGTTGTATTGCCGGATCTCGACCCCCTCGCGCTCGGCGAGAGCCTCCGCTCGATCCTCGGCCACCACGTGAAACGCCACGATGATCGCCCCCGACGCGGCCGCCAGGTAGACATCGCTCTCGTTCACACCCCCAACGCCGTCGTGCAGGATGTTGACCCTCACCTCGGGATGTTGGAATTTCAGCACTTCGCCCCGCAGGGCCTCCAGCGAGCCCGGGGTGTCGGCCTTCATGATGACGGGCAGGTCCTGAACCTCCCCCTTTTCGGCCTGGCTCAGAATCTCCTGCAGCGTTCGCACCCGCCCCTTCTTGGCCAGTTGCGCCTCGCGTCCCCGCTGCCGCCGCACTTCGGCGATCTCCCGGGCTTCATCGATCTCCGAGAGCACATAGAAGCGGTCCCCCGCGGCGGGGACTTCATCGAGGCCCGACACCTTCACGGGGACCGAGGGGCCTGCTTCTTCGACCTCGCGACCATGATCGTCATACATCGCGCGGATGCGGCCATAAGACGTGCCGCACAGCACCACGTCTCCCTTCCGGAGGGTGCCGTCCTGCACGATCAGCCAGACCAGGGCACCGCGGCCTTCGTCGCGGAACGCCTCCAGACAGATGCCGTTGGCCGTCTTCCCGGGATTGCCGGTCAGTTCGCCCAGCTCGGCCACGGTCTGCAGCGTCTCCAACAGGTCGTCGATTCCCTGACCGCTCTGGCCCGAGGTCCGCACCACTTCGGTATCGCCACCCCATTCGGCCGCCAGCAGGTTGTGCGTCGCCAGTTCCTGAAGCACCCGCTGCTCATTCCGCTCGGGGAGGTCGATTTTGTTCATCGCCACCACAATCGGCACACCGGCCGCGCGGGCGTGGTTCAAGGCCTCGACCGTCTGGGGCATCACCCCGTCGTTCGCCGCCACCACCAGCACCGCGATATCGGTCACGTTCGCCCCCCGCGCCCGCATCTCGGCAAAGGCCGCGTGGCCAGGGGTGTCGAGGAAGGTGATCTTCCTGCCGTTGTGCTCGACCTGGTATGCCGCGATGTGCTGGGTGATCCCACCGAATTCCCCGGCCGCGACATTGGCCGACCGAATCTTGTCAAGCAGCGTGGTTTTTCCGTGGTCGACGTGCCCCAGAATGGTGACGATCGCGGGACGGGTGATCCGGTCGCCCGGTTCTCCCTCGGCTGCGGCCACCTCTTCCAGGTGCTCTTCGACATCCTTCTCGCGTTCGATGTGCAGATCGACGCCACATTCCATCGCCAACTCGAGGGCCTGCTCTTCCTCGAGATACGAGTTGATCGTGACCATCTGGCCCTTTTTCATCATCAGGCCAATCAACTCATTGGCCCGCCGACCCATCGCCTCCGACAGGCCCCGGACAGTGATGGGAAATTCGATCTCAGCCTCGCTTTTCTGCTCCACCTTCTGGCCGCGACGCAGTTGCCTGGGGCGATGCGCACGCAACCGGGAACTCTCTTCCTCGTCCTCCCGAAGGCGGCCCGGTCCCCGTTTACCCGCGCGAGCCTTCCGGTCGGCGACGGCTCCTGCCGTTCCACCCACCATCGGCTTCACGGGACCGCGGCCAATTCCCTTCTTCCCTTCCTCGGAGAAGTCCTCGGGAGTGTCGTCGCCCTTCTTTTTCTTGTCTTGGTTGTGCTGCTTGATGTGCTCATGCAGCGGGGTCCGCTCGAGCATGTCACGCGAAATGCGCATCTCGGGCTTCTGAGCCGGGCCTCCACTGGCCGACGCGGTGGTCGCAGTCTGCGACGCCTTCGGTGACGGGGGGGGCGCTGCCAGCTTCGGCAGCGTGGGCATGGGTCGCGACTTGGGCTTCTTCGAATCCCGCTGCAGCCCAGAAACCGCGCCAATGGCGGTCATTTCCCTGGTGCGCGAGGTTCCCGAAGCACCGATGTAATCCTCCCTCCGCAGTGGGGCCAGCGGGGCCTTGCCCGGAGCCGCCGTCGCAGGTGCATCCGGGGGCGATGTCCCGGCCTCCGTCTCGGCGGCCACGTCGGCCTCCACTTCGACAGGAGTCTCCACAGTCGGCTCTTCCGAAGTCACCGCAACGACAGTCTCCTCCACCGCAGGAGTCTCCTCCTCCACCGGCGGAGAGACTTCGACGGCTTCCGCGACCACCTGTTTGGGACGCGTGATTGCCGGGGGACGGCTGGGCCGCAACACGGGGGGCTTGCCGCTCGCCACGGTCTTCGATGGCCGCACCGGGACGTCCAGAGGGGCGGCCGGTTTTTCGGGACTGCGCAGGGGGACCGGCTCGGTGACCGGTCGGTTCGATTCGGCTCGCTCGGGAGCACCCCGGGCGGGGGCACCCTTCTCACCACCCACTCGCTCGGCGGCACTCTTTTCCGTGGTCGATTCCCGATGCGGACGCAACGAGGAAATCGGGCGGGGGGCCGCCTCGCCGCCACGCACCGGCTGGGGAGTGGCGGGACCACCGGATTTGACGGGGGGGGGGCTGGCCTGGGTAGGGCTGGTGGCCGCCGGGCTTACCAGGGCCGCGGGGGCCGCTGTCTCGGGCACCCGATCCGGGGAGGGTGCGACCTCGGCTTCGACGTCAGCGACATCTTCTTCTTCGCGGCTGGCCGCGGGACGGCTGGGAGCCGCTACCGGGCGGATCGTCGGAACCTTCCCAGCCACCGCTCGCGTCGATTCCCGTGTGGGGGCAGCCGCGGAGGAGGCCTTCGGAGCCTCGCCCGTTTCCTGTCCCTGGCTCTTGATGAACGCCAACACCCGGTCGCGCTGCTCTTCCGAGATGCTCGACAGCGGGGAATCCTTCAGGTCAATGCCCAGTTTCTGACACGACCCGATCAGGACCTTGCTGTCCATCCCGAGTTCTTTGGCAAGCGAAAAAATCCGAATCTTCAACAGCCTGTCTCCCAGGGGGCCTCAAGACCCAGCGGTGCGTGATCCGCCCGGGCCACCTCACTCCACGGCACCAAATCTTCAGACACTGAGTTGCCAAACACCAAGACCACAGCACCCAGTGCGACTCCACAGCGATGAATCATCGCCACTGAACACCGGCCACCGTGAACCACACCACAGAGTCGAATGATCAACAGACAATCTTCACCCAGAACAACCCCAAGCGTCGGTTCGCGGCCCGACGAGTTCACTCCAGGAACCATTGCGTCCCCAGGGTTTCTTCGCCGTCGTTCCTTCGCCGCTTCCCGTCATTCACCCCGAATGTCCCCTGCCAGAGAAGTACGTTCGCCCGCGTGGCGGGAGACTCGTTCCAACTGCTCTGCAGAAAACGCTCGTGGTGTCTGCCTCTCTCCACTCTTCCTGCCGATCTCCCGGTGTCACCGGCCCTGGAACTCGTTCACCGAGAACCCCATGACCTGCCACCCTGCGTTCAGCGATGGTTTGGAAAATGCTCGAACACCCAGACTTGATCTCCTCCACACATTCCCGCGGCTCTTCAAGGCCGCTGCCAACGTGTCATTCGGTCTGCTGTCGTCCGGACCAGTTCTCCCCCAATCCGAGGGTAACTTGGCAAAATTCCTGCAGCAAATCTCTGTCGGGGAATCGTCTGTCGGAAAGAGGGCCTGTCCAACTCTGCTCTCAGACGGATTTCAGTGACTGGCCGCCGTCCCCCCTTCTTGTGAACTCTCTTCCACCACAGATTCGGACTCTGGCGTCGGGGCCGCCGCGGCCTCGCTGACTGCTGTCGAACTGGGTTCCAGCTCTCCGGTCTCACGCTCTTCAATGACCGCCGCCTTGCCCCCCGGGGTCCGTGCGGGAGACCGGGGAGGCAACGTTCCGGCCGCCTTGTGGGCCGCCTGCTCCGCCTCCAGCCGCTCGGCCTCCTGT
>JBKCTR010000114.1:0-9948 GCA_046318755.1 Planctomycetaceae bacterium | reverse complement strand
GTACGGCACCGGGTGCTCGGCGGTGCCTTCGATATTCAGCGGTCCGGTGTTGTCCAAGCCCATCGCCCATTGCGAGATGTCGATGTGGTGAGCGCCCCAGTCGGTCATCTTGCCGCCGGAGTATTCGTACCACCAGCGGAACTCGTAATGGCACCGGGTCTGGGCATAGCCCCGCTCGGGAACCGGGCCCGAGACGTAGTCGGTGACCGGGGCCTGGCCCAGCCAAAGATTCCAGTTGAGCCCCTTGGGAACCTCCGCCTTGGCGAGCTCGCCGCTGGTGGGGGCGGCGCCAATCGCACAGGTCACCTTTTGGATTTTCCCCAGCCGGCCGGCATGGGCGAGGGCCACCGCCGTCAGGAAGAATTGCGGAACGTCCTTGTTTCCCATCTCACTCCGCTGCTGGGTTCCCACCTGGAAGACCCGCTTCGAGTCCTTCAGCACGCTGATGATCTGCTTGCCCTCGTTGATCGTCAGGGTCAGGGGTTTCTCGCAGTAGACATCCTTCCCGGCCTTGAGCGCCTCGATGGCGATCTTGCTGTGCCAGTGGTCGGGGGTGACGATGGTCACCACGTCGATGTCCTTGCGATCGAGGATTGCGCGGTAGTCTTCGTGGGTCGAGACTTCCCGGTTGACGCCCCGCTTCTCTTGGGTCTTTTTCACCTGGTCGGCCGCCCGGCCCACATTGTTGGCGTCTACGTCGCAGACGGCCGTCACATCGCCAAACGCCATCACATTCGGGCCAATCCCGCCGCGCCAGCGGTCTCCCACGCCGATGCATCCCACCACCGCGCGGTCATTCGCCAGCGGGAAGGCGGCGGAGACGTCGGACGGGTTGGCCCAAGGGAAGACGCTTCCTGCCAGCGCGGCCAGAGAGGCGTGTTGCAGAAATTCGCGGCGGGAAGCCACCGACGACGAGGCACGGTTCACGCGGGACGAAGCAGCCATGGCGGACAAGTCCTGAAGCGGATGGAGTAGGAGAACCCCGGCGGACCCGGGGGTCAGACACCCGGCCTGGGCCGGCCAGCTTCCGCAGTCGACCGCAGCGGGAGACCCGGTGAAATCCCCCACCCCGACCACCCGTCTCTGCAGGGGGGTTGTTGTCGCCGGGCGGTGACTGTCCCAAACAGCGTCTGCCCGGGCCAGGGTTGGGCCCCGTCGTGATCCCGCTGGCTGCGGACGGCGAAGCCGTTGGCAGCTCCGGCCCCCCCCTCGTCCTGAATCTTTTCTCATCCGCGGGACATTCCCCAGACAAAATGACATAATCAAGCGATCTTCGCTCAGACTCCTCCCGGCGTTCCAATGGGAAGAGGGGAGCGTCAGGCTGTTCGCGGCACCATTGCTTCCCCGTCTCCACATCTCGATCTTCCCGATCTCCATTCCCCCGGACGATTGTTTCATGGCTTCTCCCCCGGCGAATTCCTCGGCAGAGCGGTTGAACGACAATGACGTGCAGGCAATCGACCGGCTGCGTGACACCTTCACCCGGCTGAAGTCGGAACTGGGACGGGTGATTGTGGGGCAGCAACCGGTGATCGAACGGCTGGCCTTCTGCCTGTTCGCCCGAGGCCATGCCCTGTTGATGGGGGTGCCGGGGTTGGCCAAAACCCTGCTGGTGAGCAAGCTGGCCGAGACGATGTCGCTGCGGTTCAACCGCATTCAATTCACCCCCGACCTGATGCCCATGGACATCACCGGGACCGACATCTTGCAGGAGGCGGCCGGCGGGAAGCGAGAATTCCAGTTCGTCCAGGGACCGGTCTTCGCCAACATTGTGCTGGCCGACGAAATCAACCGGGCCCCTCCCAAAACCCAGGCGGCGATGCTCGAAGCGATGCAGGAGCACCGGGTGACGGTGGTGGGGAAGACCTTCTCGCTCGATCAGCCGTTCCTGGTTCTGGCGACGCAAAACCCGGTCGAGCAGGAAGGGACGTATCCGCTGCCCGAGGCGCAGCTCGACCGGTTCATGTTTCTGATCGAATTGGACTACCCGTCGGAACTGGAGGAAATCCAAATCGCCAGGACCACCACGGGTGGAGCGTTGCCGCAGTTGACCCATCTGCTGACGGGCGAACAGATTCTCGAACACCAGGCGTTGGTCCGCCGTGTTCCGGTTCCGGACCACATCTACAGTTTCGCCGCGAAGCTGGTCCGGAAGACCCGTCCGCAGGATCCCTCCGCCCCGGCGTGGCTGAAGCCCCTCGTGGGCTGGGGGGCCGGTCCCCGCGCCGTGCAGTATTTGATTCTGGGGGCGAAGGCGCGGGCCGCTTTGTTGGGGAGCTACATGGTGCGGCTCGAAGATGTGCAGGAGGTGGCGGTGCCGGTGTTGACGCACCGCGTGATCACCACCTTCACCGCGCAGTCGGAAGGGGTCGACGCCCGGCAGATCGTGCGACGGCTGTTGAGTGAAACAGTGGCCGAGGGCTAGTCCCCCGGGCCCGCGCTGGTCCGCCGACCTTACCCAGCCGGTTTCCTTCTGTTCCCGGTACTGCCTGGCATGCTTCCCGATCAACGTTCCCGCAGCTTTCTCGATCACCGCGTGCTGTCGCGGTTGGCGGCGATTCCCTTTTCGCCCCGGTTTCCCATGCTGGGGACTGTCTCGGGACGGCACGCCAGCCCTCACCGCGGTTCCAGTGTCGAATTTGCCGAATACCGCAAGTACGTTCCCGGCGATGACCTGCGGCGTCTCGACTGGCGGGCGTTTGGCCGCAGTGACCGCTACTACGTGAAGGAATTCGAGGCCGACACCAATCTGCGGGCCTGCTTCGTGGTCGACACGAGTGGCTCGATGGCGTTTGGCTCGACTGGCACAACCAAGCTCGACTATGCGAAGAAGATCGCCGGCTCGCTGGGCTACCTCGCCCTGCAGCAGGGAGATGCTGTCGGGCTGTCGTGTGTGGCCAAGGGAATCGTCAAGCACATCCCTCCCAAACGCAACCCCGCCCACCTGATGGCGGTCTTCGACACGCTGGAACAGACCAAGGCGTCGGGAGAGTCGCAATTGGCCCCCGTGCTGCACGAGTTGGCCGAGACCACCCGCCAGCGGGCCTTGATGATTCTGATCTCTGACCTCTTCGTCGAGCCCGAGACATTGCGCAGTTGTTTCCAGCACCTGCGATTCCGCAAGCACGACGTGGCGGTGTTCCACCTGCTTGACCCGCAAGAGCTCAAGTTCGATTTCCGTCGGCCCATGCGGTTCATTGATCTCGAGGGGGGGCCACCGTTGTTCGCCGACCCCACCGAGATCGCCGCCCGGTACCTCGACGCCGTGCGTCAGTATCTCGACGCGATGAAGCAGATCGTGCTGGAATCGGGGGTCGATTATCATCAGGTGTCGCTTGATGAAGACTATGAGCAGGTGCTGATGCGCTTTCTGATCCGGCGAACCCGCACGCGGGGTGCCCGATGAACTTTCAACAGGCGGCCATTCTGCTGGCCCTGCCGCTGGCTTCGATTCCGCTGATCATCCACCTCATCAATCAGCGCCGCTTCCAGACGCTGAAGTGGGGGGCGATGATGTTCCTGGTGGCGGCGAACCGCATGTCGCGCGGCTACGCCCGCATCCGCCAGTGGTTGATCATGGCGTGCCGCATTCTGGCTCTGCTGGGGTTGATCTTCGCGGTCGCCCGTCCGCTGGCCAGCGGCTGGCTGGGCCTGGCGGCCGGGAGCAAGGCGGATACGACCCTCGTGCTGCTCGACCGCTCTCCCAGCATGCAGCAGACCAGTTCTTCGGGAGGCCTCTCGAAACTCGAAACCGCCCGGGCCCAACTCGCCAGCACACTGGCGACCCTGGGCTCGAATCGCTGGCTGCTGATCGACGGCATCAACCCGCAGCCCCGCGAACTGACGGGGCCCAGGCAACTCTCCGATGCCGCGCTGGCCGAGCCCCTCAGTACCCCCGCCGATCTCCCCACCCTGCTGGAACAGGCCCGGGGCTACATTGAGGCGAACAACACCGGACGCACCGAGATCTGGATCGCTTCCGACCTGCGGGCCAACGACTGGGATGCCGAGGGGGGCCGGTGGGACGCTCTGCGTCAATCGTTCGCCGCCTTGGGGAAACGGGTGCGGTTCCACCTGTTGTCGTATCCCGAGACCGCCCCGGGGAACCTGGCGGTGCGGGTGACCGACGTCCGTCGCCGGTCGGTGGGTGAGACGGCCGAGCTGCTGCTGTCGTTGCGGATCAGCCGGGAAGGGGAGACGGCCACCACCGAAAGGCAGTCGGTCCCCTTGCAGATCGAGCTGGACGGAGCGCGGTCGGAATTGTTGGTGGAACTGGCGGGGCCAACCTTTGATCTGAAGGATCACCGCATTCCGCTCGACAAGTCGCAGGTGCGGGGTTGGGGACGGGTGCTGCTGCCCGCGGATGCCAACCCGGCCGACAATGACGCCCAGTTTGTCTACGACCAGGCACCCGCCCGGCGGACTGTGGTGGTCAGCGAGAATCCTGCCGCGGTGCGTCCGCTGGAACTCGCCGCCCAAATCTCGCCCGAATCGCTCCCCGCCGGGCAGGTCGAAAGCCTTGGTACAGAACAGGCCGGTTCGCTCGACCTCGACAGCGTCGCCCTGCTGGTCTGGCAGGCCCCGCTTCCCGAAGGAGAGATCGCCACCCGCATCGAGTGGTTCGTCGACCGGGGTGGAGTGGTCTTGTGGGTGGCTCCGAACACCCCCACCCCCACCCGCCTGTTCTCGGCTGGCTGGACGGACTGGTCCACCGACGAGCGGACGTGGCCCCTGGAGACCTGGCGGGCCGATGCCGACCTGTTGGCCAACAGCCTGGCCGGCCAATCGCTTCCCGTGGGGCAGTTGGAAGTGCGGCGGTACTGCGGGCTGGAGGGAGAACTCATTCCGCTGGCGACCCTCAGCGGTGGCGGGCCGCTGTTGGCCCGCGTGGCAACCACCCGCGGGGGCGTGTACTTCCTCGCGACGACGGCCGCCCCGCAGGATTCCAATTTGGCGACCAACGGCGTGGTGCTCTATGTGCTGGTCCAGCGGGCGTTGGGACTGGGGACCAGTACTCTGGGAGACACCCGCCTCGTGGCCGCGGGAGATCTTTCGCTGGGAGACTCGACCTCCTGGCAACGGTTGGCCGGGGGGGAAGAGGCGATTGCCGCTCCCCCGATCTATCACCGCGGCATCTATGCCAGTGATGACAAACTCTTCGCCCTCAATCGGCCCCCGGCGGAAGATCAGGCTGCCGTGCTCGCCGACACCCGAATTGACGCCCTGTTTGACGGTCTGGAATTTCGCCGCGTCAGTGAGACGGCCGGCAGCCGGGCCGGGTTGGTCCAGGAAATCTGGCGGCTCTTTCTGGGGGCGATGCTGATCGCCCTGGTGGGTGAAGCGGCCCTGTGTCTTCCCTCGGCTGCCAAACAGGCCACGATCGAGCTGCGGGGCGGGACCAATTCCCCCGGCGGTGGCCCGGCCATGGGGCGCGAGGCAGGGGCGAAGGGAGCGGCGGCATGAACAGCATCTCGTGGCCCCACCTCGAATGGACAACTCTCTCACTGATTGGTTCGCTGCTGGTGATCGCCGCGACGGCCGTCCTGGGCTGGATCGCCTGGCGGGCCAGCGGCTGGCGGCGTTCGATTGGGCTGCTGGAACTGTTCCGCTTCGCATTGGTCTGCCTCGTGGCGCTGTTGTTCAATCAGCCCGAGTGGATCGAGCAGTTTCGGCCCCGTGAAAAGCCGACGGTTTATGTGCTGGCCGACCGCTCACCCAGCATGGAGACCCGCGATGTGCTTCCCGAAGAGGGAGACACCCAAGCGGGCAGCCAGGCCCAGACCCGGCTCGAAGCGCTGGCCCCACTGCTCGATGCCGAGTCGTGGAAATCGGTCTCCGATCGGCTGGATGTGATCATTCAGCCAATCGCCGAACCTCAGGCCGGACGCGGCACCGATCTCACCACTCCCCTCGCCGCCGTGCTTGAACAGGGGAAGAACGTGCGCGGGGTGGTGCTGGCTTCGGATGGAGACTGGAATGAAGGCAGCCCCCCGTCTCAGGCCGCCGCGAAACTGCGGCTCGCCGGGGTCCCGGTGTTCGGTGTGCCCGTCGGCAATCGCACCCGTCTGCCCGATCTCGAACTGCTGACGCTGGATGTTCCTACGTTTGGCATTGCGGGGAAGAGTGTGCGCATCCCTTTCACGATCGACAGCTCGCTGCCGCGTGAGCAGATGCTGACGGTGGTGCTGAAGAGTTCCGATGGAGATGAGGTGACCCGCGAGGTGCGGGTGGCAGCCATGGGGCGTACGACGGAAGCACTCACCTGGAAGCCGCGGAGCGTGGGGGATTTCAACCTCACGCTGACCATCCCCACGCAGCCCGAAGAATTGCTGGCCGAGAACAACAGCCTCACCGCCCCCATTTCGATCCGCGAAGAGAAGCTGCGGGTGCTGGTGGTCGAATCGGTGCCGCGGTGGGAATACCGCTACCTGCGAAACGCCCTGTCCCGCGATCCCGGGGTCGAGGTGTCGTGCCTGCTGTTTCATCCCGGGTTGTCGAAAGTGGGGGGAGGCAACAAAGACTATCTCAAGCAGTTCCCCACGGGACTCGACGAACTGTCGAAGTACGACGTGGTCTTTCTGGGGGATGTGGGGCTGGAAGAAGGACAGTTGACCGCCGAGCAGTGCCGGTGGCTCAAGGGTCTGGTGGAACAGCAGGCGAGCGGATTGGTGTTCCTGCCCGGGTTCCATGGCCGGCAATTCTCGTTGCTCGAGACCGAACTGGGAGAACTCTGCCCGGTGATCTTGGATGAGGGGCAGCCCGGGGGGTGGGGTTCGCGCACCGCCAGCCATTTTGAATTGACCGAGCTGGGGCGCCGCAGCCTGCTGACCCGCCTGGCTGACACCGCCGACGAAAACCTCGAAGTCTGGGAGGGGCTCCCCGGGTTCCAGTGGTACGCTCCGGTGTTGCGGGCCAAGCCTGGCTCGGAAGTGTTGAGTGTGCACAAGGACGCCTCGAATGAATATGGTCGGCTCCCGTTGCTGGTGACCCGCACGTTCGGCGCGGGCAAGGTGCTCTTCATGGGGACCGACGGGGCTTGGCGGTGGCGCAAAGGGGTGGAAGACAAGTACCACTATCGTTTTTGGGGTCAGGTGGTGCGGTGGATGGCCTATCAGCGGAACATGGCCAAGGGAGAGACCATGCGGCTGTATTACGCCCCCGATCAGCCGCAGTTGCGGCAGTCGCTGGCTCTGAATGCCAACGTGATGGATCGCGGGGGCGAACCGCTGACCACCGGCGAGGTGACTGCCCGCATCACCGCCCCCAGCGGCAAGAGCGACACCGTGCAGTTGACCAGCGAGGGGGAGGAATGGGGACTCTTCACGGGACGCTACACACCGGTCGAGCCAGGACGGCATGACGTGCGGCTGAGCAGCAAAACCACCGGCGGAACGCTCGACGCCACGTTCTTCGTGCAGGGGGAGGCGACCGAGCGGATCGGCAAGCCCGCCCGTCCCGAGGTGCTCGAGGAAGTGGCCCGCATCACCCGTGGCCGGGTGATCGCTCCCCGCAAATGGCGCGAGGTGGTGCAGTCGCTGGCCGACCTGCCCGAACCTCCCGCCATCGAACGCCGCCTGCAACTCTGGAGCCATCCCGCGGTCATGGGCACCCTCATCGCCTTGCTGTCGCTGTTCTGGGCTCTGCGGAAGTACATCGGGCTGTTTTAGGCAGACGCGGGTCGCCTGCCGCCGCGTGTGTTCTTCGGCTGAACAACGAGCAGCCGTGGAGCCGCCCCGCAAGTCACGTGGACGAGTCTGGATCTGCAGTTTGCGTCGGCAATCCGATCGGCCCTTGGGAAATCAGTGCAGGGCCATCCGAGACCAAATCCGCGTGATCCGTTGTCTCAGGACCAGATCGCGCGGGACCAGATTGAGCAGTTCCTGATTGAGCAGTTCCTGATTGAGCAGTTCCAGATCGAGGTCATCGAAGGATCCTCGAGATTGTTCCTGGCGCGTTGCTTGGTCCGGACTGGAACCATGCCGGCAGGATCAGCGGCGTTGGAGCGGGCGGTTGTCGAAGACTCCCAGCAACCGTTTGAGCGCGTCATCGAGCATGGGAATGGGGCGGGTTTCGGGACGGGGGTCCTTCAGCGTTCCCTCGACATGAATTCCCACCCAGCCCTTCGTCAGTTCGTTGGCCAGTTCACGCACGACAGGAATCGGCACCTGTCGGCGACCCGAGGCGGAGTAGAAGTCGAACAGGATCCGCTTGTCCGACATCCGCACGTTGCCACGTCCAAACAGGCTGGCCGATTCCCCCTGCAGGTTGATCCGGTCGAACACCACCAGACCGTTGCGCACATTGAAATCGAACTGGGCCCGGTCGAATGCCGCCGCGTCTGCCCGCTGCAGAGACAACACCCGCAGGACCGCCAGAATCAACGGCAGGTCGTAGAGGTCGGCCGGTTCAATCCGCATCCGGCCGTTCCCCTTGAGCTGGCGGAAGTCGGTCCCCCGGCCGGTCAAAAAGACCACGCCGTTGATCACCCCCGCCAGCCGTCCCTGCCCCGAGAGATACATTTCGTTGAACCGTTCGAGCAGCCCATTCCGCAGGCCCACCCGCACGTCGTAGCTCATTTTGTCTCCCAGGCGAATCAGTGCATCCACCGCCAGGACCCCCTCGACGAACTGGGCGGTCAGCCGTTCCGAGTCGGCCACCTGGGTCGCATTCCCCTGCTCAAGCACGTTTTTCGAACCAAGAATCAACTGGCCATTCTCGATGCGGATGGGTCCCTGCACCTGCTGCAACTGGTAGCCCAGCACCTTGACCGAATTCAATGAGAGCTGTCCGTTGGCCCGCACCGCCTCGCCATCCCAGGTGCCGGTAAACTCGGTCTTGCCATGCATTTCCTGCAGGTCGACCCCGGCGGTCACCGTGTTGCCCCCATAGACGGTGGTCAGGTTCCAGGCGGCCGTAATGGGATAGTCCCCCCCCCGCACGCCACGCAGTTCGAGCATTCCCGACAGCGAGACGTCTCCCCGCAGATCGAATGCCTCGACCACCGAACGCAGTCCCGCCGGCAGGGCCCGCCGGAATGACGTCCCCGCGTCGAGGTCGTCGATCATCAGAGGCTCGGCCCGAAATCGCCATTCCCCATCTTCGCCCATCGTCGCCACCGCCTCGCACTGCAGGCGGGTCTCGTCGTGCCGACCGCGCAGTTCCCGCAGCGTGATTTTCCCGGGTTTCACGTTCACCCAACAGTGGATGTTCCGCAGTGGGTAGGGGAACGACCGCAGGGCGACCGAGGCGTCCAACATCTCGGCTTCGAGTTGCACCACCGGTCGTCCCTGCCCGGGAACCCAGTCGAGCGTCCCCTCGAGATGACAACTTCCCTCAGGATTCAACTCGTACCACAGGCCTCGCATGTCGTCGGGGAGCGCTTCGTAGAGGGCTCGGTCGAGCCGCACGTCTTCAGCCAGAAACTTCATCGCCAGCCGCGAGACCCCGTCTTCATCGGGCGCGAAACTTCCCGCGCCGGTCACCGGGGTCCGGTCGTGCACCCCCTTGCAGTTGGTGAAGGTCCACGACTTGCCCGAACCGCGGATGCGGGCTGACGCCTTCGACAGGCTGTAGGGAAACGCCTTGGGACTGAGGACCCCGTTCTTGAGCAGCACGTCGACGGTGGGGGTGGTGGGCTGCGCCAGTCCGGGGGGGCGGTGCAGGGTGACCTTCCCCCCCAGAGTCCCCTGGAGCTGCAGGGCGTCGAGCACTTTCTGCAGCGGAGGCGGGGCCGCCTCACGCAAGCGGTTGTCGATTGGCATCCCCTCGACGGTGATCTCGTAATGCGACTCGGCCTCGGGACCGGGATTGAGGGTCTTGCCGGAAAACTTCACCGGCTGCCGCCCCGCCGTGGCGTGCAACTCGGCCCGCACCACCCCCTCCCTCTGGGCGATCTCCCCCTCCACCCCCTCGACGAGGTAGGGAAACTGCACGTGCCGGGCGGTGCAG
>JBKCTR010000113.1:0-11428 GCA_046318755.1 Planctomycetaceae bacterium | reverse complement strand
CGTGGAGGTGAAATGAGCCGTGAATCAGACCCCCGAAGCGGTCAAACGCCAGGTCACTGGTCGAGACTGGCCAGAAATCCCAGGACGTGTGTCGCCAGCTCTTTGGGCCGGGCCTGGTGAATCAGGTGGGGAACCCCGGGGTAGTCGAGCAGGGTGCCATCGCGCAGATGCTCACGGCACCAGAGGGCGTCTTCCTGGGTCAGCATGCCGCCGACGGCGGGATCGGCCCGCAGCACGAGGGTGGGGGCGGCAATGCGGGGGATGAGGTCGTGGAAGTCGTAGCCGTGCAGCCATTCCCCGGCGATGATTGGTTCGAGCACCTTGGGATCGAGCTGCGCCAGCGCCTGCGCGGTGAACTTGAGAAACACCGGATCGCGCACATCGGCCACGCGTTGGACGGCGTTGGTCACTGGGTCAACCATGCGAACCTCGGCCAGATCGCGAGCCAGTTCCAGCGGCGTCGCTCCCGAGCGCAAAATCCCGGCGACCCCGGCGAAGTAGCTGTGCAGACGGGTCTGGCGAATCCGGCTCCCCATGGTTTCGAACGGGGGATCTTCGAGGATCAGGGCACTCACCAGCTCGGGAACCTCGGCCGCAACGCCCGCCGCGACCATCGACCCGAGCGAATGCCCATAGACGACCGCCGGCTGGCGGATGTGCTCGCGCAGCAAGCCGACGATGTCGGAGACGTAGTCGACCGTGCGATACCGGGCCCCTCGTGACGAACTCCCATGGCCGCGCAAGTCGACGCACCAGAGCTGGTGCCGGGTCGCCAGGTCAGCGACCACCGGCAAGAACGACTGCCACCGGCGGGTCACCCCATGCAGTAGCACCAGCGGGGGATCGCCGGGGGGGGTGGTGGCGACGCGCAGGGTAATCGGGCCGACGGGCAGAAGGGTTTCGACCAGGAAACGCGACGTGGAATGGGTCACAGAACACCGCAGTGGGTGGGTGGTTTGGAATCGAAATGAGGAAGCGGCAGGGGGGCTGCAGCCGACGATCGGCGTAAATGATCTCCTTCGAAGTCCGGCGAGGTTTTCGGTTGGAGAGAGTGGTTTGCGACAGAGTGTGCGATCATAAGCGGCCGCCTGCTCAATGACGACGGTGGGGTGCGAGTTGCCCATCTGCTGTCTGGCCATATCCAAAAGACTCTTCGGCCCGCATTGCAGGTTCATCGCAACTCTTGGCGCAGCCCCCCCAGCCATGAAACAATAGATTGTTGTGAGGGATCAATCGGAAAGGGGTTGGGCCGGCCTTTCCGAGGGCAAGCGACAGGCCCTCAGATGTCGTTCGTTCGCACCCACTGTGCGTGCAGTTCACCCTTTTTTGATCCGGTCTTTACTGCAATGCACTGGGAGCAGAAGGTTGCCTACGCGGCATTGAGTGATGTGGGGTTCCGCCGCCGGAACAACCAGGATTCCTACTGCATCCAGATGGCCCCAAATGCCGAATCGTGGGAGCGGAACGGGCACCTGTTTCTGGTAGCCGACGGCATGGGGGGGCATGCGGTGGGGGAACTGGCCAGCAAGATGGCCGCCGATAGCGTTCCCCACACCTACACCAAGCTCTCCGATGAATCGGTCGAGGGGGCGCTGCAGAAGGCCCTCGAGATCGGGAATGCCGCGATCCACGAACGGGGGGAATTGAATCGCGAATTCAGCCGCATGGGAACCACCTGCACGACCCTCGTGCTGGGGCCCCAGGGGGCCGTGGTGGGGCATGTGGGCGACAGCCGGTGTTACCGCATCCGCCGGGGCCGCATCGACCAATTGACCTTCGACCACAGCCTGCAGTGGGAATTGATGCGGCAGGGAGTGATGTCGCCCGAGGAGATTCTGCGGACGGAACCGCGCAATGTGATTACCCGCTCTCTCGGCCCCAATCCCTCGGTCGAGGTCGATGTCGAGGGGCCGCTGCCGGTGGAGGCACACGATGTGTATCTGCTCTGCAGCGACGGCCTGACCGGTCAGGTCCCCGATCCCGAAATTGGGGCCATCGCGGCCAATCTCTCTCCGGCCGAGGCCTGCCGGGCCCTCGTCAACCTCGCCAACCTGCGCGGCGGGCCCGACAATACCACCGTCGTCATCGCGCGGGTCGGGGCGGGAGCGGGTCCCGAAGAGCCGCCGGCTGTCGAGCCATCCCCTTCCTCGTCCGCCGGGCGACTCACCTGGTTTCAGCCCGGCGAAGTCGCGGCAGCGGTCGGTGTCGCCGGGGCGTTCCTGATCGGGCTGCTGTTGCTCTCCACCGAGTACGGCGTCCTGGGGCACCTGTTGATGGCCGCCGCGAATCTCTGTTGCGGCGTGTTGATCCTGCTCTGGCTGCGCCGCCGCCGTCGGGAGCAAAGCCTGGCGTCGCAGATTCCTTCGGTCATCAAGGGTGGCCCCTACCGCTCGGCAAGCTGCGATCTTTCCAGCCAGTTCCTCTCCGATCTCTCGACTCTCGAGGCCACCGTGCAGCGCACCGCCCAAGAGGATGGCTGGCTGGTCGACTGGGCCCACTACCAGACCGTCCGGGAACAGGCGCTGGCCGATCTGGCCGCCCGCCGTAACCGCGATGCCCTGCGTCACCTCTCGCGAGGGCTGCAGTACCTGATGGACGGGATCCAGCAACTCCGCAAGCAACGCGATACCGCGCAAAAGTGGGGCCTCAAGCCCCATCCCGGGGGAGATGACGCTCCCTCCCCTTCCTCCTGAATTGGTCGCGGGCCCGTCGTTGGCCCGGTTTCTCGAACACTCCCTTCCCGCATGGCCCACCGCTACAAGAAACATGGCATTTCGCTCGCCTACCCCGAACGTTGGGAGCTCTCTGAGCAGTCCGAACCGGGGCAGGTGACCATCTCGCTCACCAGCCCGGGAACGTCGTTCCTCACCATTTGCCTGTTCCAGGACCGTCCCGATCCCGAGGAAGTCGCCGAGGCGGCCTTGCAGGCTTTTCGCGACGAGTACACCGAACTCGATATCTACCCGGTCAAGGCCAAGGTGGGGCGGCGCCCCGCCGTTGCATGGGATCTCGAGTTCTTCTGTCTCGAACTGACCAACTCGGCCCGCATCCGCGCCTTCCGCGCCCCCGGGTTCACCTGCCTGCTGCTCTTCCAGGGGACCGATCAGGAATTCGAGCGGACCGAAGAGACCTTCCTCAAGATCGCCCGCACGATCCGCTGCCTGGGGACCGAGGGTGAACCGGTCGACCCCGGCGATGCCGACGCGGAAGAAGACGACGGAGATTGACGCCTGTCTTCGACTTGGCCCGCCAACCAGCACCAAGGACCGACCACTGCCAGCGTCGACCAGGAACCCGGGAACCGGTCGGTCGCCCCGGTGTTTGCAGCGGCCCCAAAATCGGTAACATCAGCCACGCGAGAATGCTGGGGGGAACCGACCGTGTTCTGCCCAGCGCCGATTCCACTCTCTTCTCAAAGTCGTCATTCCATGAACTCCGCGCGACATTCCCAGGTCTGGGACCTCGACTCGATCCTTCCCCATCCCGAGAGTCCCGAGTTTGGCCGGATCATCGACGACTACCGCGCCCGGTTGACCCGGCTGGCGGAAGAGACCGACCGCCTCGGGCCGATCGGTTCCGATTCTGCCGCCAATGTCGCCTGGACCCGGCTGCTGCCCGAATACGAGGCGGTCGAGTCGCTGGCCGGTGACCTGGGTTCATTCATCGGCTGCCACTCCGCGGCCGACGCCGGGAACCGGGCCTTTCGGCAGGTCGAGGCGAAACTCTCGGCCCTGGATCCCCTGCGGGAACGGATCGCCACCAGCCTCGAATTCGCCCTGCAGTCGGCCGCTCCCGCCCAGCTCGACGCCTGGATCGCCTCGAACCCCTGGCTCAAGGCCAGCCGGTTTTTCATCGAACAACGCCGCAAGAACGCCGCGCTGCGGCTACCCAAGCCCGAAGAGACCCTCGCGGCCGATCTGGCCGTCGATGGCATCCATGCCTGGGGCCGGTTGTTCGATCGCCTCTCCGGCGACCTGCGGATCACCGTGATGGAGAAGGGGCAGCTGGTCGAAAAATCTCCCAGCCAAGTACGGTTCGACTCTCCCGAGCGTTCCGTTCGCGAAAACAACTTCTACGCAGCCGACAAGGCGTGGAAGACCATTGCCGACAGTTGCGCCGATGCGCTCAATCACCTCGCCGGGACCCGGCTGACCCTCTACCGCCGCCTGGGACTGAAGGACCACTTGGATGTCCCCCTCCACCGCAACCGGTTGCGGCGCGAGACGCTGGAGACGATGTGGCGGGTGGTCTCGGAGCGGCGCAAATGCCTGTTGCCCTATCTGTCGGGCAAGGCGAAGCTGCTGGGGCTCGATCGGCTCTGCTGGTACGACACGCAGGCCCCGCTGCCCCAGGCGCAGGAGGGGGGCGAGAGCCCGCAGATCTCATACGACGACGGACGGGAAGGGGTGATCCGGGCCTTCCGGGCGTTCAGTCCCGAACTGGGCGACTTCGCCCAGATGTGCGACGACAAGCGGTGGATCGAGGCCGAGAATCGCGCCGGCAAGCGACAGGGGGCCTTCTGCACCGGCCTGCCGACGAAGCGCGAATCGCGGGTCTTCATGACCTTCACCAACAGCTTCGACAATGTCTCGACGCTGGCGCACGAGTTGGGGCATGCCTACCACTCGTGGGTGCTGCGGGAACAACCCCTGTTTCTGCAGGATTACCCAATGAACCTGGCCGAGACCGCCTCGACGTTCGCCGAAGCGGTGCTGGCCGAAGATCGTCTGCAGCATTCGCGATCGAAGGGAGAGAAACTGGGCATTCTCGACCACATGTGCAGCGATGCGGTCGCCTACCTCATGAACATCCACGCCCGGTTTGTGTTCGAAGACCGGTTCCATCAGGAACGACGGGAGGGAGAGGTTTCGACGGCGCGGCTCTCTGAGCTGATGCTGGCCGCCCAGAAAGAGACCTATCTCGACGCGCTCGATCCCACTGGCTGGTACCCTGATTTCTGGGTCTCCAAGCTGCACTTCTACATCTCGGGACTCCCCTTTTACAACTTTCCCTACACCTTTGGCTTCCTGCTGTCGACCGGGCTGTTCGCCCTGGCCCCGGAACTGGGGGCTTCGTTCCCCCAGCGGTACCGCGACCTGTTGATCGCCACCGGCTGCCAGGAGACCGAAGAGGCGGTGAAGTCGACCTTCGGCTACGACCTCGCCGCTCCCGACTTCTGGAATCGCAGTCTCGATGTGGTCGAGCGGCGGGTATCGCAGTTCCTCGAACTGGTGTAGACTGCGACCTGATGAGTGCTCCCCTGCGCGACTTCCTTCCTTCCGGTCTTCCGTTCCCATTGTGACCTCTCCCAATTCGCCACCGGCTTCCTCAGGCTCGGCCGCCGAGGAGGAATTGGTGGACAATACCCGCGAAGGGGCCCCCTCGGTCGGCATTGTCCAGACTGAGCATACCTATCTGTGCGCGGCCCCCAACCAGTTGGTACTGGCGAACGGGGCCACACTCGGACCAGTCCGGGTGGCCTATGAGACGTATGGAGAACTCTCGCCGCGGAAAGACAATGCGATCTTCGTCTGCCATGCCCTCACGGGCGACGCCCACGTCGCGGGACGCCGGCGGTCCGACGATCGGAAGGCGGGGTGGTGGGACGAACTGGTGGGACCGGGCAAGGGGCTCGACACCAACCGGTACTTCGTGATCTGCGCCAATGTGCTGGGGGGCTGTCAGGGAACCACCGGGCCCGGTTCGATCGACCCCCAGACCGGTCGTCCATTCGGACTCAGGTTTCCATTCCTCACCGTCGGAGACATGGTGCAGGTGCATTCGCAGTTGGTGCGGCACCTGGGAATCGACCGGTTGCTGGCGGTGGTGGGGGGCAGCCTGGGGGGCATGCAGGTGCTCGATTGGGCAGCCCGCTATCCGCACCAGTTGCGCGCGGCGGTCTGTCTGGCCTCGGCCGCCAGTCTCTCGGCTCAGGGAATCGCCTTCAATTGCGTGGGGCGACGGGCGATTGTTACCGATCCCAATTTCTGCAACGGCGATTACTACGACCAACCGAGCGGACCGAACCTGGGCCTGGCCCTGGCCCGCATGGTGGCCCACATCACCTACCTGTCCGAAAACTCGATCGAGGCGAAGTTCGGGCGTCGGCTGCAGAATGCCCAACAGTTGGCCTACGAGCTGATGCACGAGACTGAGTTTCAGGTCGAGAGTTACCTGCATTACCAGGGGAGCCGGTTTGTCGAGCGATTCGATGCGAACAGCTACCTCTACCTCACCCGGGCGATGGACTATTTCGATCTGACTGGTGCTCATGGCAGCATCGAACAGGCTCTCTCCCGGACCGATGCCCGGTTCCTGATCACCTCCTACACGACCGACTGGCTCTTCCCCACGTCGCAAAGCCTCGAACTGGTCAATGCGCTGGTGGCGGCCCGACGGCATGTTTCGTTTGTCGAGTTGACCAGCCCCTACGGCCACGACTCGTTCCTGTTGGAGGTCGATCCGCTGGCCGAGTTGTTGACTCCGTTCCTGGAACAAACGCTGATCGCCGCCCGCCAAAACGCTTCGTGATACCCCCTGTTGAGACCTTCGACACCCTCTGTCGGTCCCCTGTCCCTTCCAACTCTCTCCGTCGTCATGTCGCAGCGCCAGGTCGAACGCCAAGATCGTCGGTATTGCATGCCCGATCCCCTCGCGCAGTTGACCGATGCCACCATCGTTGCGCAGATTCCCGGCGGCAGCCGCGTGCTCGACTTGGGATGCGGCAATGGACGGTTGCTCGCCAAGTTACGAGACACCCACGGAGCCTCGATCCAGGGAATCGAACTCGATCGTCAGGCAATCGTTCAGGCACTGTCGCTGGGAGTCCCCGTGCTCTGTGCCGACCTCGATCGCGGCCTGCAGGGCTTCCCCAATCAGTCGTTCGACTTCGCCGTCCTCAGTCAGACGCTGCAGCAGGTGCGGCACCCCAGGCTGCTGGTCACCGAGATGCTGCGCGTGGCCCGAATGGCATTGGTGGTGGTCCCCAACTTTGGACACTGGCGGGTACGGCTCGACCTGTTGCTCAATGGCCGTGCTCCCCGCACTGGGGCCCTTCCCTACCAGTGGTACGAGACACCCAACCTGCATTTCATGTCGATGACCGACTTCCGCGACCTCGTCGCCGTGGTCGGCGGACGGATCGTCAAGGAGATACCCCTCATCGCCGGTCGGGCGATGGAGCATGCCTGGGGAGCCAATCTGCGGGCCGACTCGGCACTGTATGTGCTCGAAGCGGGAACCCATTCCACGCCGCTTTGAGTTGTGCCGCAGTCAGGTGCATGCATGGCACAGACCGGCTGTGACCGTCTGCCTCAGGCACTGACCCGGGGGCGCGGCGGGTCGTAGGTGCGCGTTTCCTGGTTCTGCCGCAACTGTTCAACCGACTCAGTGACATCGGCCAATTGCCGCGCCAGCCGTTGTTGCACCAACAGCAGATCGGCCAGCGACTGGGCGTATTGCCCCTCCCGCTGACCGGCCGCCTCCAGTGTCAGCCGCAGTTCCTGCGACAGAGCGGCCATTTGGTCCCCCAGCGCGCGGAATTCCGCGGGATCCTGCACCGCGGCTGGCAAGTCGCCAACCGGAACCCGCGGCAGGCTTTGCGGACGGGGAACACCCGGTTCCGCACGATCGATCCGCCGACTCGGCAACGCCTTGGAAGTACCGGGCTGGGTGGCCAGACGGCGCACTTCCTGCATCAGGGCTGCCGCCCCGGCATGCCGGGCCAGTTCGTGTCGTGCCAGTTGATCCTGCTCGTGCTCGATGAAGTCGACCAGTTCCGCCGTCGACATGTGCTCGAGGGGGGGGCGGTCGGCAGCAATATCCGAAGGAGGGAACTGGGCCTCAACCACCACGCGGGCGGTCAGCTCGATGCTGCCAATCTCGATGCGGTCGCCATCCCGCAGCCGGACCTGCTGAACGACCTCTCCATTGACCTTCAGCTCGGGATCCCCCACCACCGTCTCAAGTTCATAGCCGTCGTCGGAATGAACGATCAACGAGTGGATGGCCGGAATGTCGGCACCACCCAATCGCAGATCACAGGTGATCGCCGAGCCAATCAGGAACCTGGGACCGGTCACCGGCCGCCGCGGAAAGCGAGTTCGTCCACGGGAGACCTCCAGCACCAGCCCCGCCTGGGGCGGTGCCAAAGCCGTCTCGTCGACATTCGTGGACAAGAGATTCTCGGGGGGCTCGTTCAGAGGCATGCAGTTCCCCAGTCGCCCGGGGCCCGGGCGGGAAGGTGTCGGCGGGGAGTGCTCCCCGGCTCACAGCGCACAGTGGGTTATCTGTTGATTTCGTCCGAAAATAACACATGGCATGAGGTAAACGACCCTCAACTTCAGGGCACTGCGCTGTCTGACTGGCCAGCACGCACGACATGCCATGGAACCAGACTGTGCCCAAGTCGAAGAGTCTGCCGGCGAGGCAAGCTGTAACGTCGTGGGACGACACTGGTTCGCAGTCTTGCGAGGGAGCAGGCCGTCACTCCTCCCACAGGGCAACCTGGAGCCGGCCGGGCAGAATCTCGATCTCCAGCTCGGTCACACCGTCGGCGGCGACACAAAACAGTTCGCCGTCGGCATGGGCCACCAGCGGCTCGGGGGCCGACACCCGCACTGTCTGGCAGAGGCTGCGGGTCAGGCTGGGGTAGACCAACGGGAGTCCCCACAGGGCGATGCGGGGCAAGAGACGCAGGGCCTCCCAGCGCGAGTTGAGGGCGGCATGGACCACATCGAACCACCCATCTCCCAGTCGGGCCTGGGGTGCCAAGACGAAGTTCCCTTCCCGTTGCGAGAGCAACACGCTGAGGAGCATGGTCGGCCCGACCAGGGGAACGCCTCCGTTCAATTGCACGGCCATCTCAGGAGCCCGTTCAAGCTTCCACAACGCCCGGGCCGTGGCGAGACCGTACAGCAGAACTCCCTGCAGATTCTGAATGTGTCGCGACTCGGCGGTCACCATGCCATTCAGCCCCACTCCCACCCCCACGACAAACCAACGCCGGTGCCCAGATGAAGACGAAATCTGCCCCACATCGACGGGCCGGGTTTCTCCCGGGGAACGACCGGCCCGCCGTGCCTCGTTCCGCAGACTGTAAGCGTAATCATTGGCCGAACCGACGGGCACAACAACCAGTTCGGGGAGATCGGAGGAGAGGCGATTCTCCGCAAACCCTGGCAAACCAATGTTCGTCGAGCCAGGTGCCTGCCGCACCGGCTGATTCTGGTCGGAAAACGGATGCCTGCGTGAAGACCAGCCTGAGGGATCGAGCACCGCCGAATTCGAACCGGTCGAGTCGCGTCCCCCGGGAGAACTGACAGCCGCCAACAGTCCATTCACGACCTCATGCACGGTCCCATCGCCGCCACAGGCGTAGACACGCGTGTACCCTGCGTGCGCCGCCTCCCGGGCCAGTCGCTCGGCATCCCCCGGCCCGGTGGTCTCCCAAAACTCGGCCGCCGACCCCAGGCGATCCCGCAGCCGGGCCATCCGCCTCCTCCCCCGGCGTTTGCCCGAGTGCGGATTCCAAATCACGACATCCTGCCCACGCCCGTCCAACTGCCAACGCCCCTGCCTGAAATGGCCGCCGGTCTCGATGGCCGGTCGAAACATCAAGTGCACGATGCCCCAGTCTAATCCACGCCGAATCTCTCGAACCACCCGAGCCGCCTCTCGGGCTGGGACGGAACAGGAAGGCATCGTCCCTCGGGACTGGCCGTCGGGTCGCAAGCTGTTACCATCACGTCAATGTTTGCGAAGGTTTGCCTGACGGGTGAGGCGAGTCAGGGGCCTTCGATGCTGTTCTGCGTCTGGGCGGTTCCGCCCGGTGGGTCTGCCGGTTGTTCGACAGGGGCGTTCGCCCTGGATGGTGATGGCTGTGGCTGCTTGGTGGATGCGTTGCGGGCGGATCGTGGTTTTGGCTGTCGGCCTTGGTCTTGGACTGGGGCAGGGATGGACGGTGCGAGCGAGGGTGGCGTGGGGACAGACGGCCACCGAGTCGCAAGTGCCCGACGTGAACTCTCCCCCCGAGAGTCTCCGGCTACCCCCGTTTTACACCCGCTACCTGGAAGTCGAAGGCTACCCCATCGTCGCTTCCGGACAAGTGAATGACTATGCCCTGCGCGAAGCCGCCTTCCTCATCCGCCAGATGGTCGGCCATCGCCCCGAGATCCTCAAGGCGCTCGCCGCGACCGGTTCGCGGATGTGTGTGATCGCCCACTGCGAATTCACCACCGACCTGCCCGATTTCGCCAAGCTGGGGCCGGTGCCGGGCTTCGAGTCGCTGCCGCCCAAAGACTATTGGGATGCCCGGGCCCGAGGGACCGGCGGCAGTGCCACCGATCCGTGCTGCTCATGCGGCGAGGAAAACCTGCTGGGCTACGCGGGTGACCCCTATGCCAAAGAATGCATCCTGCTGCACGAGTTCGCCCACACGATCCACCTGCGGGCGATGAACCAGCTCGATCCCACGTTCGACCGCCGCCTGCGCGAGACCTACCGCTCCGCCCTCGACAAGGGGCTGTGGAAAGGAAAATACGCCTCGGTCAACCCGGCCGAATACTTCGCCGAGGGGGCCCAGTCGTGGTTCGACGACAACCGCGAGAATGACCACGATCACAACCATGTGAACACCCGCCAGGAACTGCGCGAGTACGACCCCGGCCTCGCCTCCCTCTGCGAAGAGGTGTTTGGCGACCGGGAATGGCGCTACACGAAGGCCGCCACGCGCCGGCGCGATCATCTCGCGGGCTATGACCCGGCTCAGGCTCCGAAATTCGCCTGGCCCGAGCGACTCGCGGCCGCCCAGAAGGCGATTCGCGCCCAGGCCGTGGCTCGCAGTGAAGGAGTGAAAAAGCCCCAGGCCGAAGAACCCGCGAAGAAACCCGAGGCCGAGCCCGCGGGCAGCCCCTGGCTGTCTCTGGAACGTCTTTACGAAAAGGGGGAGTTCGGCGAACAGGGAGCGCGGACCCCTTTCTGGAGCGACCGGACTGCCTCATATTTCACCTGGGAGAAACCGGCCGAGCCCAATGCCTCGGGTCAGGATCTGGTCAAACGCGACTGCGGTACGGATGCCTCTGAAGTCATCGCCCCAGCCAGCCTGTTTCTGACCGGCGAAGGAACCAACTCGCTCGCCGGCTCCCCCTTCCGGTTCTCTGCCGACGAACGGCGACTGCTGCTGTTCACGAACACCCGCCGGGTCTGGCGCGAAAACACCCGCGGAGATTACTGGGTGCTCGATCTCGATTCGCGGAAGCTGCGCCGGCTGGGGGGAGATGCGGCCCCCGCCTCGCTCATGTTCGCCCGGTTTTCTCCCGATGGCAGCCGGGTCGCCTACGTGCGCGACAACAACATTTACGTTGAGTCGGTCGAGACCGGGGCCATCACCCCGCTCACGACCGATGGTTCGGCCCGCGTCATCAACGGC
>JBKCTR010000112.1:0-2137 GCA_046318755.1 Planctomycetaceae bacterium | reverse complement strand
ATTCACCGGCTCCGCCATTCGAGCCATGGAAAATCTGCACGAACCGCGTCCCCCGCTCGACCAGCCGGCGGGCGGCGAGACACTGCTCGCCAAATGTCTTGGTCGTGGCGTTGTTGAGTCCGTAGCGCTCCTGAGTCGCCTGGGTTTCCTGTTGGAAGGCCACCACATCGGGGACGGCCGCCTGCATCCGGAATGCCAGTTCGTACGACTTGATCCGGGCGGCCAGCGACTGGTCGTCGGGATACTCGACGGCCGACAGCCGGTTCAGCCGGCCCAACAAGGCGAATTCCTCGGCCTGTTCCTCTCGGTAGACATCGGTCCCCGGGGAGGTGAAGGGGAGGGGATTAGCCGGGTCGACATTCAACTGCACCCCCGCATGTTCCGGACCCAGATAGTTGGCCCCATGGGCGCCGATCCCGCCACAGCAGTCGGCAATGGGAGTCCCCATCACCACGAACTGCGGCAGGTTTTCGTTCAGCGTTCCCAAGCCGTAGTGAACCCACGAGCCAATTGTGGGGAACTGCCCTTCCAGCACGTGCCGACCGGTGTGGAACTGCAGTTGGGCCCCGTGATTGTTGTCGGTGGTCCACATCGAGCGGACGATGGCGAGATCGTCGGCACGCTGGGCGGTCTGGGCCCACCAGTCGGCAATCTCCAGCCCGCTCTGGCCGTATTTCTTGTAGCCCACCTGCAGCTCGTACAGTTTGGGATGCACCTTGTGCAGTCCCTCGACCAGTTCGCGCAGGTTTTTCTTGAGGTAGGGGGACTCGAGCGTGTGCTTGTAGGGACTCTCTTCAAAGGTCTTCCCGGCCCATTTGTTCAACTCGGGCTTCGGATCGAACGATTCCATCTGGCTCATCCCGCCGACCAGGAAGATCCAGATCACGCTCTTGGCCTTGGGGGATCGCACCGGGGCTCCCCCCACCTCGGCCGACTCATGCGCGACGGCGGGCCGGGTGTTGCCGTCCTGCGCCAAGAGCGAGCCGAGCGCGAGACCCGTGAAGCCCATTCCCACATCGGCCAGAAACGCCCGGCGGGGAGAACGGAACGACGCATGCGGCGGATTCGAACGGGACATCTGGCGAACTTCCTGCAGGAACAGGCGGGGAGTGTGTCGGAAGGGAGGCGGAACCGGAAGAACCGTTCACCGCAGCGTGACGAAATCGTTGTGGTTGAGCAAGACGTGGATCAGGTTTTCGCGGGCCCGCTGGTGCGGCGACTGCGAGGGGGGAACGTGGGCCGCCCCCCCCGTCGAGAACTTCGTCAGTCCCTCCGGCTGGCTGTAGCGGGCGGTCTGGGCCGCGACAAAGCTGGTGCATTCAGCCAATTCCCCGGCGGTCGGCGGCCGCGAGAGAATCTGGGCGAACGCGGTGTTGACGAACGCCTGCACCCGCGGCTCTTCATTCTCGGCACCGATCTGTTCCGACAGCCGTCCCGCCAGCTTGCGGGCCTCGGCCAGGGTCAGCGGGCTGTTGGCCTGGGCGAGCGCCTGCTGCGGGACGATGCTCTCCGATCGCTTGTAACAGTCGACCACGTTCGGCCGGTCGAACGCGTCGAGGAACGTCATCTTCTTCTCTTTGCTGTTCCGGAAGTACAGGCTGCGGCGGGGGTTGGTCAGCCCTTCCCCCTGGTCGATCTCGGGGCCCCCTTGCTTCGGGTCGAGGCTGCCCGCCACCGCCAGCACGGCATCACGCACCGCCTCGGCTTCCAACCGGCGGGCGTTGTATCGCCACAGCAGAGCGTTCTCGGGATCCGATTTCCGGCTGGGGTCGTCGGCTGACCGCAGCGACGAACTTTGCCGGTAGGTCTGGCTGGTGACAATCAGCCGGTGGATTGGCTTCATCCGCCACCCCTGTTCCTGCAATTCGACCGCCAGCCAGTCGAGCAACTCGGGATGCGTTGCCGGCTTGCCGTTCAGGCCGAAGTCAAACACCGTCGGCACCAGCGGCGAGCCCAGATGCCGCAGCCAAATGTGATTGATCGCCACCCTGGCAGTGAGGGGATTGTTGGGACTGGTGATCCAGCGCGCCAGAGAGAGCCGTCGTCCCGAGCTTGCGGCTGGATAGACCGGACAAAACTTCGTTTAGGTCTCTCCCGTCTTCCGGACTCATACGAGCGACTGATCGCGGGCCTTCAC
>JBKCTR010000111.1:0-12077 GCA_046318755.1 Planctomycetaceae bacterium | reverse complement strand
TTGCGTGTGATGTCCCTCACGGCGACCGGGGCGCACAGTCTCGGTCGCCGTGGTTCATTTGCAGTGGTTCATTTGCGGTGGCCGCAAATTCGCGGCCGGCCGCTGGGTGTTGGAAACGGAGTCTCCCCCATGGTCTGTGATCACCTGCGGCAACTGTATCAGCTCTGTCTCGAGCAGAAGATTCGCCTGAGTGCCTCGGACCTCATTCACGTGGTCTGCGAGCAGTGTGGGCGGCAGGAGGTCTGTCCCTCCAACCTGGTCACCAGTCTCGACGAGACCGAATCGCCGCCCTCCCCACCAGGCAACCCGACCGGCCGACCGGCCACCCCTTCCAACCCTGCCCCGAGGTAGGCCTTTCGTGCTACGCCTGATGGTTTGCACGGCGATGGGTGCACCCCGGCGGCTGACTTGGGGACGGGGGTACGCCGAGGGGGGCCCCCCGGGGTGCGACCAGTCGAGTTGGGGCTTCCACATGGTGTGGCCACCTGTGCCAGAAGGCGTGTGCTGTGCCTGATTACGACACCCGGCTGCTGGTTTACGCGCAGTTGGCCGCCATCAGTCAGTCTCGGGGGCAACTCGCTCCGCGGGACCGGTTTCTGGTTCAGGCCGGAATGGCGGCCCTGCAGGCGGGCCTGGCCCCCGTGGCCGAACGTTGCCGCGACCTGATTTTACAGCACAATCCACACCATCTGCTGCACCGGTTTCCTACCTTTCTGGCCGCTGCTTCCCACCCCGATTTCCAGGCATTTGTGCGTCAGTTGGACCGGACCCATCCCTACGAGCAGGCCGAGCACCTGCTCCGCGGTCTGGGGCGGGACCCGGTTCCCGCCGACCTTCCGCCCGACGAATCCCCCGGCGATTACATTGCCCGCCTGCTGGGAAGTTCGATTTCCGGTGGCTAGCCGTTAGACTGTGGAGGGGGGAATCACCCCCCGCCGAGGCCGGATGGTGAGTTCGCCGGCTCGTTCCCCCTACCAGAGAAGTCACTGCACAGAATGTCTGCCACTGCCGTCATCGGACTCCAATGGGGAGACGAAGCCAAGGGAAAGATTGTCGACCTGTTGACCGAGCAGCACGATGTGGTGGTGCGGTATCAGGGGGGGAACAACGCGGGTCACACAGTGGTGTTTGGCGGGAACACCTACAAGTTGTCGCTGCTGCCGGTCGGTGTGCTGCGTCCCGAAATCACCTCGGTGATCGCCACGGGGGTGGTGATCAACCCGAAGCACCTGCTGGGTGAGGTCGATCAACTGCGGGCCCGGAATGTTCCCCTGGGTGAGAACCTGCTGATCAGTGATCGCGCCCATGTGATCTTCCCCTGGCATATGGCTGAGGAGGCGGCATTCGAGGCGGCCCGCAAAGACAACGCCATCGGCACCACCATGCGGGGCATTGGCACCTGCTACCGCGACAAGGCGGGGCGGACCCACGCCATCCGCATGGGAGATCTGAAGTACCCCGACCTGCTCGCCAGCCGGGTGGCCGACGTCGTGGCCCAGAAGACCCCCGTGCTCAAGGCGCTCGATCCCCAGGGGGCACCCCTCGATGCCGGGCGGATCACCGAAGAATATCTCGGCTATGCCGAGCGTCTGCGCCCCCACATTCTCGACACCACCGCCTGGTTGCACGCGGCGCTCAAGCAGGGGAAGCGGTTGCTGTTTGAAGGGGCCCAGGGAAGCCTGCTGGATGTCGACCATGGCACCTATCCGTTCGTGACCTCTTCAAGCAGTTCGGGGTGCGGGATCCATTCGGGCAGCGGTGTCCCCGAGCGGCTGATCAGCAAGATGATTGGCGTGGTGAAAGCCTACACCACCCGCGTGGGGGGGGGGCCGTTCCCCACCGAGTTGCTCGACGCCACCGGGCAGCACATCCGGGAGGTGGGGCGCGAGTATGGGACGGTGACCGGCCGGCCCCGCCGCTGCGGCTGGTTCGATGCGGTCGCCGCGGGCTACGGGGCGCAGATCAGCGGTGTCGACTGCATTTCGGTCATGCTGCTTGACGTGCTGAGTCAACTGGATGAACTCAAGATTTGCACGGCCTATGATATTGGCGGTGAGCGGACGACCGTCGTCCCCAGCCATGTGAACGAACTGGCGAAGGCCCAGCCGGTCTACCGCACGCTGCCCGGATGGAAGAAAGACATTTCGTCACTGCGTCGACTGTCGGATTTCCCCAAAGAGGCCCGGGCGTACATCGACACGCTGTCGGAGATCATGGACCTGCCAGTCTGGTTGGTCTCGATCGGCCCCGACCGGGAACAGACAATTCTCTGCTGAGCCATGGCTGTCTCACTCGCGGAACAACAGGTCCTCAACAAATCCCGGCGGGCCTTACGGTTCATCGGGTTGTCTCTGGTGGTGTATGTGGCGGCGGGATTGATCGCGATGGCCGGTTTCCGCTGGATTCCGCGAATCGGTTCCCCCCGGGAGGCGATCTTCCCCGCGGTGTTCTGGCTGAGCACCCCCGTGTTGCTGGCGGGGAGCGTGGCGCTGCACCAGGCGGTGGGGTTTGTGCGCTGGGAGAGACAACGGCAGTTTCGCCAAGCCCTGTTGCGGGCCCTGGTGCTGGGAGTGCTGTTTGTGGGGCTGCAGGGGTGCGGCCTCAAAATGATGCTCGATCACCAGGATCCCACCGAGTCCCAGACCGGTTCCAATGCGTTTCTCACCGTCGTGTCCACCCTGCATGCCATGCACTTCACCGTGGCTCTGTGGTGGCTCTTGTGGGTGCTGATCTCGGCCTGGGACGATCGATACGACCACGAATCGTATTGGGGGGTCACCGCCTGCGGCTGGTTCTGGCACGGCCTGGGGGGCGTCTGGGGTGTGGTGCTGTTGGTCTTCCTCATCGCCACCTGCTTCCAGTAAAGCGACTGCCTCCCTCGCTTTGGGCGTCGAACCAGCTCGTGGTTGATTTGTTCCCCCCGTCCGTCCAGCCCTGTCGCCCTGCCAACACCCAAGGTACTTGAATGACCCTGATGACTCGCCGTGCTGGTATGGCCTCCCTGGCCTGTGGCCTGTTGCTGCTGGGGGGGTTGGTTGATGTCCATGCTCAAGAAACGTGGCAGGATGGCTTCGCCGATTCACAGGGGGTGAAGATTCACTATGTCACTGCGGGGCAGGGGCCGTTGGTCGTGCTGCTGCATGGCTTTCCCGACTACCACTACACGTGGCGAGACCAGATTCCGGCTCTGGCAAAGACCTGCCAGGTGGCGGCCCTCGATCTGCGGGGCTACAACGACAGTGACCAACCCACCGGGGTCGAGAATTACACGCTCGACAAGCTGGTGGCCGACGTGGTGGCGGTGGTCCGCCATCTGGGGCGCGAACGGGCCACCATCGTGGGGCATGACTGGGGCGGTGCAATTGCCTGGAATGTGGCCTTGCGGCATCCCGAGCTGACCGAACGGCTGGTGATTCTCAATCTGCCCCATCCCCGAGGTCTGCTGCGGGAATTGAAGAGCAATCCCGAGCAGCAAAAAAACAGCGCCTACGCCCGGGCCTTTCAACTTCCCGGGGCGGCCGCCGCCTTGACCCCCGAGGCAATCGCCGGCTGGGTCCGCGAGCCCGAGGCTCGCGCGAAGTACGTCGCCGCTTTCCGCAAGAGTTCGCTCGAGGGAATGCTGAATTACTACAAGGCGAATTATCCCCGCGAGCCGTATGAAGTCCCTGCCGAACTGCCCCAGGTGAAGTGTCCGGTGCTGATGATTCATGGCCTCGACGACAAAGCCCTGCTCCCCGGAGCCCTCAACGACACCTGGCAGTGGATCGACAACGAATTCAGCCTGGTGACCATTCCCAAGGCCGGGCACTTTGTCCATCGCGATCAACCCGAACGGGTCACCCGCGCCCTCGTCGACTGGCTGGCGGCTCATCCCGTGGCCAAGTGAACGCCTTTGTGGCCAGGACCTCTGTGAGGTTCATGCAGGCCGCGAACCGCTGTTCCGCGGCGGGTGTCGTGCAATTGTCGCATTTTCCCGGGCGAGCCACGGCCGTCAATTCCACGGGATCTTCGTCTGTTGGTGCTCTCGACTGGCCAGGTTGTTGATGAGAGAGATTCCCTGTTTTCAGGTCGACGCCTTCACCGAGAAGCCGTTTGGGGGCAACCCCGCCGCGGTCTGCTGGCTAGAACAGCCAGCCGACGCCGTCTGGATGCAGCAGGTGGCCCAGGAGATGAACCTCTCGGAAACAGCGTTCGTGGCTCCGGGGAAACGGCATCTGAATCTGCGCTGGTTCACACCGGTCGTCGAGGTCGATCTCTGCGGGCATGCCACGTTGGCCACCGCTCACGCCCTCTGGAGTGAAGGGCTGGTCCCCTCCGATCGCCCGCTGGTCTTCGAGACCCGCAGTGGAGAGTTGACCTGCCGGCTGGTCGATGGCTGGATCGAACTCGATTTTCCCGCCACTCCCGCCACCCCGTGTGAGCCCCCCGCCGGCTTGTTCGCCGCGCTGGGGGCCGCCGGAGATTGGGTGGGGCGCAGCCGGTTTGATCTGCTGGTGCATTACGCCGATCCGGCGGTGTTGCGGGGACTGACCCCCGATTTCGTCCGGATGAAGGCGATTGCTGCCCGGGGAGTGATTGTCACCGCGCCGTCTGATCTTCCCGGGGTCGACCTGCTGAGCCGATTTTTTGCTCCGCAGGTGGGGGTTGATGAAGATCCCGTCTGTGGCTCGGCCCATTGCTGTCTGGCGCCGTTCTGGGCCGGTCGGTTGGGAAAGAGCGAATTGATTGCCCGACAGGTTTCCCAACGGGAAGGGCATCTGCGACTGCGCCTGGCGGGGGATCGGGTGGTGTTGGGGGGACACGCCCGCACGGTCTGGCGGGGGGACCTGCTGGTCTGACCACCCCGTGTTCCTGGGTCAGGGCGCCTGGAGACGCGGAGCCCCGGGGTGGTTTTCTCCCCGATTGCAAGACACCGCACGGCGGTGCGGATACACTGCGGAACCGCCGGCCGATGGGTCGGCTACCTCGAAACTGCAACCCGGTTTTTGTTTGGAGTCGTCTCTGTGGCCAGCTCTCCCCAGTCTTCCGCCACCACGGCCCTGGAGCGGGCCGAGCAACTGCTGGTTCCCACGGTGAATGCCGCCGGATTGGCCCAGGGCTTGTTCGCCGGTGAGTTCCGCCACGACTTGGTGATTCCCTGGCCCCAGCCCAAAGGTGCCGAGGCGGCCGAGACGGCCCGACAAGTCGCCGGCTTGAAGTCCTGGCTGACCGAATCGGTCGACACCCATGCCATCGACACCACGGCCGAACTGCCCGCCGATCTGTTGACTGGTCTGGCTGTCCGGGGGCTGCCAGGCGGGGCGGTGGAGTCGTTCCAGGGTGGGACGGGGCGTTCGTGGCGCAGTCTCGCGGCCTTGCTGTCGGAAGTGGCGGCTCAGATCCCTGCGGCGGCGGTGGTGCTGGGGCATGGCATGGCGAATGTGCAGGGCTTGGCCCGGCACGCCAGTGAGGCGCAGAAGGCGGCCTGGATGCCCTCGATCGCCCGGGGTGAAAAGCAATTGGCCGCCGCTCTGTGGGAGCCCGAATCGGGCGGAGACGGTGCCAGTGTGGCGACCCGTGCCCGCAACGCGGCGGATGGTCAGGGATATGTTCTCAATGGCGAGAAGAACCACGTTGTTTTGGGAGGGGTCGCCCAGGCTCTGTTGATTCTGGCCCGCACCCCCGCCGCCTCCCACCCCGAGGGGCAGATCTCGGCTTTGCTGCTGGCGGCCGATCAACCCGGTCTGAAAGTGGCCGAGCCGCGCCAGGCCAGTTCGGGAGTCCGCGGTGTCCCTTTTGCCCAATTGGCGTTTACCGAGGCCCCCATCGCACGGGCCAGCATGGTGGGACCGATCGGGACGGGGGTGCGTGTCGCGCAGGATGTCGAGACCTTTGGACGGCTGTTTTCGGGGGCCACCGCCCAAGGGCTGTCTCGGCACATTCTCGACTGGATTGTGGAGCGTGCCCGCCATGGCGAGCAGTTCGGTCAGCCCCTGGCCTCCCAGGGATTGGCGCGGAACCTGTTGGCCAGCGCGGCGGCGCTGCAGTTTGCCATCGAAAGCTGCACCGATTACGTGGCGCACCTGTTTGACCACAGCGGCTCGTTGCCAGTGTTGGAAGCCGCACTGCTGAAGGTCTTCAGCAGCGAGGCGGCCGAACAGATCGTGTCGCAGGCCCTGGCCCTCAGTCAGGCGGGGGGGAATTTCCTCGGTTGCAAACTGGAACGGGCCACCCGCGATGTCCGGTTTCTGCAGCGCGACTGGGGGGCGAATGAGCAGTTGCTGGCCGCCGTGGGGTCCGCCGGCGTGCGGGAACTCTCGGGAGCCGCCGCGGGAGCCCGCCCAGCCCCCTGGCGATTGGCGTTTCCCAAAACCCGGGCGATGCCTGCCATTCCCGTTGCCACTCCGCGGCTGCAGCCGGCGGTCTCGGTGCTGGCCCGGCAGATTCAGCAGTTTGGTGCCGCGGCCCAGGCGGCTGTGTCGGGTTCCCACGATCGTCAGTTGACCAATGCCCGGCTGGGGGGCGTGGCCGCCGAGCTATTCGCCGCCAGTTGCGTTTATTCGCGCCTGTTCCACCTGGTGTCGCACCCCGGCTCCGATGCCAACCACGCCGCCCGGCAACTGCAGGCGGGGCTGCTGTATCTCAACCAGTCTGCCCGCCGGAATGATGTGCTGCTGGCCGCTTTGAAGTCGAATGACGACGATGAGGTGGGGCGGACAGCCGACGCGTGGGTTGGCGGCGGCCATTCCGGGCATTGAGCGGACGCGGTCGTTCTGCGATCGCACACGCGGCGATGGCACACGCCGCGAGGCGGATGTTTCCCCCCGAATCTCTTGCGACCCCTGGGCTTGGCTGTGCGTCAGCCAGTGCCCGACTGTGTGTCATCCCGTGTGTCATCCCGTGTGCATCATCGGGGGCTGACGCCTCCGCATCGGCTCAGCGGTGAAACTCGTGCACTTGCAGTTGGTCTGCGGGTATTGCCTCGCGGGCCAGTTCCACCAGCCGCGGGTGGTGGGTGAAGAACAGCACCTGCGTCTGTTGGGCGAATTCGGCGAGGACGGCCAACGTGGCCCGTGAGCGGTGGTCGTCGAAGTTGATGAGGATGTCATCGACGATCAGTGGGACCCGGGCGGCGGCGGCCAGTTGCCGTTCGAGGCTCGCCAGCCGCAATGCGAGAAAGAGTTGATCACGCGTGCCCGCGCTCAACCCGGCAATCTCCACCTCTTCGCCCCCCGTGCGGATCCCCTTCAGAATTCCCTGGTCCTTCTCGTCAAAGTCGGGCTTGATCCCTTCGAAGGCTCCATTGGTCAGGCGTGCGAACAGCGTGGTGGCACGCCCCAGGACCGGATCCTGCGTCTTCTGCCGATACGCCTCGAGATGTCTGCGGAGCAGTCCCTGGGCCAGCTTGAGCCGGGCATACTGTTCCGCCAGGGGGCGGATGGCCGCCAGGGCTTCGCGGGCCTCCTGTTCGGCCTCCGAGGCGGGGCTGCCCGTCGTGTGATGACGCAGTTCTTCCTTGAGCCGCCCCAACTCTTGTGAGATCTCGGTCCGCTGACTGTCGAGGTCCAGCAGTTGCCGTTGCAGTTCATTCAGCCGGACGGGCAGCTGATCGGGATGCAGCTGGGAGACCTCGTCGATGAACTCCTCCAGATCCTGTCCTGCGGCACTGTGCGACAGTTCGGTCCGCAGCCGGTCGAGCTCGCCCCGCAGCGATTCCATCTGTTCACTCTCGGCTTCGAGCGCGGCCAGTTCCTCCTGGGTGTCGCAGCCGGCCTGGCGGGCCAGGGCCTCAAGTTCGGCATTCGCCCGTTGCAGCCGGTCCTGGGCCATGGCGAGCTGCTCGTCGGATTCGTTCAAGTCGCGCTCGAGCTGGCGCCGTTGGCCATCGGCCTCAACCGCCCGGGCGACCCGTTCATTCAACTCCTGGGTCACGCGGGCCGGTGATTGCGATTCCAGCCCGGGGGCCAAAGCTCGAGCCAGCCGCGCGGCTTCGCTGGTCACTTCCTGCAGGTGGTTGCGCATGTCGTCGATCCGCTGCCGGAGCGATTCTTGCTGGCTCACGCCGTTGGCGATCGCCTCCAGCGTCGAGAACAGCTCGCGCAGATCTTCAGGGGCGTCCGTCGCAACGGGAAAGCCCTGGACGAATTCCACCCACTCCTGCAGCCACTCCTGCTGCTTCTGCCGCGCCTGCTGCTCGTCGTGGGTGAGGTGGTCGCGGTCCGCCGTGACGGTCCGCAGTTGTTTCTCGGCGGTGTCCCGCGTGCGGTGCCGGGCCTCCAGCCGCTCGGCCACGGCCAGACCATACTCGATCAATTGCGGCACCGACCGCCCGTCGGGAATCGCCTCTTGCAGTCCTTGCAATTCGGTCTCGAGCTGTTGTTGCTGCCGCGCGAGACGGGTTGTCAGGTTGGCCTGTTTGGTCCGGCACTCGGCCTGCTGTTCCGCCAATTGCTGCAGGGCCCGCAGGTGGGTCAGCCACGAGCGCATCTCGGACGGAGTGCGGGGGGTGAATCCACACGCCGACCAACTCTCGTGCCAGCGCTGGGTCAGTTGTTGCTCGGCCTGCTGCCGCGACTGCTGCTCGGCTTGCAGCCGCTGTGCATCGCGGGCCAGCCGGTCGCGGGAGGCCTGCAGGCTGGCCTGACGGGCGACCCGGTCGGCTTCGCGGCGGAGTCGGTCGGCCAGCTCATCCGCCTGGTCCACCACCGCTTCGTACTCGGTGACGCGCTCGTTCACCTGCACGGAATCGGCGGAGGCGGCAACCTGGTCGGTCAACAGGGGGCGCAGCTCGGACCAAAGCTGGTCCCGCCGTTCCCGGATCGCCGCGAGATCCCCCTCGGTGGGCACGACTCCGTGGGCGGCGAGTTGCTGCAGTTGCTGTTCGGCATCTGCCAGCTCGAAGTGCCGCTGGCGCAGATCACCGTCGATTCGCTGGTGCTGCGAGGCGAGAGAGCGGTACTCGGCGTCGAAGTGGTCGAGCGTCTCGACGGAGGGGGCGGGTAACGCTTCCAGATCGGCCGCCGTTCCCCGCCACGGGAGCAGTTGGGGCAATCCCCCCTGCAGGCGCCGTTCGAGTTGGGCCAGTTCCCGATCAACCTGGTCCAACTCGGCGGCGAGGTTCCCCTCCGAGGCGAATCGTTTCAACAGGCTGCGCAGGGGAAGTGGGTCGGGCAGTCCGTTCGTCGCGGTCAGTTCGGCCTGCAGTGGACCGACTTTCTGATCCAACTGCCGTCGCACCTTCTCGAAGTCTTCCAGCCGGGTGTCGAGTTGGGTCTTGGCCCGCAGCAGTCTGTCGAGTGTGGCCCGCTGTGCGGGGGTCGGTTTGAGGCGGGCGGCCTCTTCCGCCGACAGGGTGTGAGACAATCGTTCCAGGGAGCTGCGATTGTCGGCCTGAAGATCGACCAATTCCTGCTGCCGCTTCCCCAGGTCGCGGGCGGCGATGTCGTAGCTGCCCAATTGGCGTTGCAGCGCGTCGATATCTGCCTTGTGCTCCAACACGGTGGCCGAAGGAGGCAGGTTGGCCAACTCCTTCCGACGTCGGTCCTGTCGCAGGCGGGCTTCCCCGATCTCCCGTTGTGCTTCGGAGACCTCCCGGAGCGCGCGGGCCCGGTCCTCGCGCGCCGCCGGGGGAACCAGCCGCCGTTGCGGCAGCGCGTCGAGGGCGGCCTGTTGTTGATGATAGCCCGTCACCAGCCGCAGCGCCTGCTGATGGCGTTCCAGCCGCTGACGCTCGGTCGCCAGGGCCAAGTGCTGCGCCTTCAGTTCCTCCTGCGCCTTTTCCTTCTGCTCCACCTGCTGGTGCAGCACTTTCCAATCGGCCGCCAGGAACATCGCCTCTTTCCGGCGTGCCTGCCGTTCCTTCCAGAGTTCAATCGCCTTGTGCAGTTCCTGATTCGATCCCCGTGGTTTGAACAGCCGCTCGGCCTCCTCCTGCAGTTCCTGCTGCAATCGCCGGACTCCCAAGATCCCGGCCCCCGCCTGAAACAGGCTGCTGGCGAGATCTCCCTTGCCTTGCCCCAGGTCGGCGCCTCCCTGCACCATCAATGGATGGTCGAGGCGAAACTCCTTTTCGAAGACCTCGCGTGTCACCCCTTTCAGCAACGCCTGTAGCGGTCCTTCGTCGACCGGCTTTCCCGCGGTGTTCAACAGGGTGTTGTTGATGCCCTTGCGGCGAACCCACTCATGGACCCGCCCGGCTTCATCCACCAGTCGCGCCCCGATGCGCAGGTCGGTGTTTTTGTGCCGGAAGTTGTCGGTCGAACGGTTGGGAATGCCGTAGAGGAAGTCGGTGAGCCCGCGCAGCGCCGTACTTTTTCCCGCCTCATTCGGACCATGGATCACGTGCAAACGTGGACCGGGGGGGCCGAAATCGAGACGGGTGTCGGTGAAGCAGCCAAACTTCAGGAATTCGATCTGCTGGAACTGCATGTCACGACTCCTGATTCAGCAGGCGGGAGGTCAGCAAGGCCTCAACGTCGGGAAGCAGGCCTGCGATGGTCGCCGGTTGGTCGAGCCGCAAGGGCTCGGGCCCGTCGTTCAGATCGCTGGGAAGCTTCTGGTTCACATCGGCCAGATCACTGGCCAGGTCGGCCAACAGGTTCTCGTTCGTGGCCGCATCGCGCAAAAACCGCTGCAGGTCGCCCAGGGCATCGGCCCGATCGTCCAGGGCACCCATCGCGACGGCGGGGGGACGCACCTGCAGCTTGACCTTTTCGATCCAGATTCGGTTGGTCGACAGATCGCCCGCCATCGCCCGACACTCCGCCACGAATTGCTCGCGTTTGAGCATGAGGGCGCCCTGGGCCGCTGTCGTTCCGGTGCAGCGCAGCCGCAGGGCCCAGGGAAGGTCATCGCTGGCATCGAGATGGGCCGAGAGAGCCTGCCGGACTTTCGACAGCGCGGCGTCGAAATCGCGGACACCCGTGAAGTCGATGATCAGTTCTCCCCAGCGCAGCACATCGAGATTCTGGTGCTGGACCTGGGTGATTTTCCCCCGCTCGACCGTCACCAGCGTGCAGCCTTTGCCACCGGTTTCACGAATGTGCCTTCCCTGGATGTTGCCGGGGAAGACAATCCAGGGGTCTTCGCTCAAGACCTCGCGTTGGTGGACATGGCCGAGGGCCCAGTAGTCGTATCCCTTCGTGCGGAGCCCCTCGATGGTGCAGGGGGCATAGTTCTCGTGCCCCTCCCGCCCGGTGGCGCTGGTATGCAGCAGGCCAATGTTGAACCAGCCCGGCACCGGCGCGGGATAGGCCCGCGAGAGGTCGTCGGTGACGGCCCGGTCGGCATAGCTCTGTCCATGCAGGGCGACCTCCAACTCCTGCAGCCGCACGGTTTCCGGGCGGGTGTGCGAGAAGACATGCACACGGTCGGGAAGCGACAGCGCCTTCGAGACCTGGCTCGCGGCATCGTGGTTCCCCTTGATGAGATAGACCGGAATTCCCGCCCGGTTGAGCTCGGCCATCTGACCGGCGAAGAACAGGCCGGTGTTGTAATCGCGCCAGTCTCCGTCGTAGATGTCTCCCGCGATCAATACAAAGTCGACCTGTTGCTGGATCGCCAGTTCGACCAGGTGTTTCAGGGCCTGACGGGTCGCTCCACGGAGTTGCTCGACGGGGGCCCCCTCGTAACGCTCCAACCCGTCGAGAGGGCTGTCGAGGTGCACATCGGCCGCATGCAGGAATTTCATCGGAACCGTCTCCGTGGGCAATGGGACCGCGCGTCTCCAGACGAGAGCCTGTCCTCAAGATGTCCAGCGTAGCACAGATGACCGGCGGGGGGGAGCCTGTCCTGGGAAACCACGGGGCGACAGCCCCCCGGGTTCGGTCCGTGAGCGCCCCGGGGAACGAATCGAAGTTCGATGAAATCGCGCTTTTGCCGGATGCACTGGGGGTGTCTGGGGCCCGGTCAAAACGCCGATGGGCCCGGTGACCGACCGGTCAGTCGCGTGGTACGGATGGTCTGGGCGTCAGTACGCGGGCCCTCTTGGAGGACCGTGCCGCGTCGCAGCAACCGGCCGCCACCACGCCCAGGCGATCGCCCGCCCAACCGTGGTGGTGTGGCAGGGAAATCGTGTGGACGGCGACGTCTCGCGACCG
>JBKCTR010000110.1:0-4525 GCA_046318755.1 Planctomycetaceae bacterium | reverse complement strand
ACCTGCTCGCGGGCCTGAATGCCGCGCCAGTCGTCGGGACGCACCTCGCGGACCGCACGGTCGATCTGCAGGGCCAGTTGCTCGTTGCCGTTGAGGTTGTTGTAGAGCGCCCGCTTGCCCGGCGTATTGAGCGAGGCCGGGGTCGTGTCGGCCTGACCGGCTGTGACCGCCTTGACCAGTTCGGCAATCTCGGCCAGATACTTCTCGTACGTCAGCGCCTTCCGCTTGCGGGCGGCGATGATCTCTTCGAGCAATTCCGACATCCGGGCGAAGTAGGCCGGGTCGGTGAGCTGCTCTTTGATGATCTTCCGGCGGACGTTGTTCTCAATCGTCTCCGCGACGGCGTCCCGGTTTTCCGTCATCCCCCCCAGCTTCTGGGCCAGCGCCTCGGCAATCCCCGACTTCACAATGAGGTCCAGCAGCCCCACATCGTTGAACGGCGAGATCCGCCGCGGCCCGTCCGCCTCGATGTAGGTGTCGATCAGGTGCCGCATGTCGGCCTCGTACGCCTTGAGATCGAGCGTCTCGCCACTCGCCATCCGAATCACTTCCCGCACCTTGAGATAGTGTTCGAGCAAACCCTTGATACGGGTGATGTCGGCCGTCGTGTAGCCCGCCGCTTCGAGTTCGTCGGCGATGTTGGCGTAACTGCGAATCAGGCCGACCACCCCCTTGTACAGCAGCACCCGCCGCGGTTCCCGTTCTTTCAGGTCGGCCGCCAATTCGGAATTGCCGCAGAAATAGTGGATGTGTTCCAGATCTCCCTTTGGTGGCCGGACCGGTTCACACAAGATCGCCAGAGCCTCGATGGCGGTGTCGAGCCGTTCTTTCCCCTTGGTCAACCGGTCCTGCAGCAGGACGTCCGGCGAGGCCCCCCCGGCACTCTGGTCGATTTCCGAGGTGTAGACCGCGATTGCCTTTTCGACCTTTTTGAACAGGTCCTTGTAGTCGACGATGTAGCCGAATTCCTTGTCGTCGCCATCCAGCCGGTTCGTCCGGCAAATCGCCTGGAACAGCCCGTGATCCTGCATCGACTTGTCGATGTAGAGGTAGGTGCAGCTCGGGGCGTCGAACCCGGTCAGCAGTTTGTCGACCACGACCAGCAGCTTCATGTTGGCGGGCTGCTTGATGAACAGCGACTTGGCCTGCTCTTCGTAGGTTTCGGTCTTGGTCAGGCCGGGCTTGGCCGCGACGTCCTTCAGCAATTCGGTATAGGTGTTGAAGACGAACTGCCGGTCGGTCTCGGTGTTGGCACCAATCTCCTCCTTGGTCACGTCCTGGACCGTCGGGTTGTAGGAGGTGACGACGGCACACTTCCCCTTGAAGAGGGTCTTCTGAAACAGGGTGAAATACTTGCACGCTTCGTAGATGCTGCCGGCCACCAGAATGGCGTTTCCCTTTTCATTGGAGAGCCGCGGCTTGACGCTGAAATCGAACTTGGTGCGGACAACCCGAGTTTGCAGCGGTTGGCATTGATTGTTGTTGTTTGGCTGACCAGCGGTCCGTGGGTGTGCGCGGGGGATGGCGATTGATATTTGGCGACACGTGGCACGCTGGAAGCGTACCCCGCGGCCGGCGGCCGAGAGAGGAGAACAGGAGAGAGTTGAGAGTAGAGCTGTTCGCTGGTGCCGCTGGATTCGCCGCCGATGGGGTTCACCAACCGACGCGAGGTCGGTGGGTTTGCGCGGGGGATGGCCGGTGATGTTTGGCGACACGTGGCACGCTGGAAGCGTACCCCACGGCCTGCGGCCGAGAGGGGAGAACAGGAGAGAGTTGAGAGTAGAGCAGGAGAGACGGAAAGACGGCAGGGGCCTTTTTCGCCCTCACCCCAGCCCTCTCCCGCAGCGGCGCGGGTTTTGTTTGGCGGAGGTCGTTCCGCGGGAGAGGGGGATGCGGCCGTGGGATCGGCTTTCAGTCTGTGCCGCCCATCGTGATGACGCAATCGCACGACAGGCGGGGTTTGTGGTCGATTTGCTGGGGGGCGGTTTGGGACTGGCAGTCCAGCGGGCGAACCTCGGAACCACGACCTGTGTCTGCGACTCTGGACTTCGGATTTATCGAACCCGTGCTTGTGAGTTCACGTTGGCACGGGTTAAAGTGCCGTGAAAGGTCAATCGCCGAACCAACCACGCTGTGGTGCCCCGCCCCTGGAGTGATCATGCCGATGTCACAACGTGCCGTGCTGTGTGTTGTTTTGGCTTTGTTAATGCCGGGCTGCAATCGGCCTGGGCCGACTCCGTCTCCCGCTCCGTCTCCCAACCCCTCCCCGGCTGCACCTGAGGGGCCCGAGGTGCTGGGAACCAGTGACGAGTGGACGAACCAGGAGCGGGTCGCGTTTTACTCGCAGGATCAGGGATCGCAGCTCATTCCTCTGCGCTGGTTTCTGGCGCTGAAGCAGCCCAACAACGAGGCGTTCGGGGCCAAACATCTCTCCCGGTATGGTTACCTCCCCAACGAGTTGGCTCCCGACTCGTCGCTGCCGATTGGCTTTACCAGGAATCTCGAAGAGGGACAGGAGTTTCTGGGGATGACCTGTGCGGCGTGTCATACCCGGCAGATCGAAATTGCGGGACGGCCCTATCGCATCGATGGCGGGCCGGCGATGGTCGACTTCCAGAGTTTTCTGGCCGATCTGGATGCGGCGGTCGAACGGACTCTCAAGTCGCCCGAAGTGTTCACGGCATTCGCGCACGAAGTCTTGGCTGACCGGGACGACGAGCCGGCCCGGGCCGATCTGCGTCGTCAGGTCGAGGGCTGGTACACGCGCTTCCACACCATCATCTCACGATCTCTGCCGCCGAATCCCTGGGGACCCGGACGATTGGATGCCGTCGGCATGATCTTCAACCGCGTGACGGGGCTCGACATCGCGGCCACCGCCGACGGAATGATTCCCGAGAACATTCATGTGGCCGACGCACCAGCCCGGTATCCGTTTCTGTGGAACGCCGCCATTCAGGATCGCACCCAATGGCCCGGGTTTGCCAAGAATGGCAACGATCTGCTGGGGTTGGCCCGCAACCTGGGTGAGGTCTATGGCGTGTTTGGGCATCTGCATCCGAAGCCGGCCCCTTGGAGCCCTCTGTTTCGCGTGGATTACATCACCGACAACTCCGCCAATTTCCCAGGATTGGCCACGCTCGAAGACCTGATCAAAAAGATTCCCCCGCCGAAGTTTCCGGGCAAAATCAATGCCAGCCTGGCCAAGCAAGGTGAGGAAGTCTTCTATCGGAAATTGCCGGGGGGAAGTTGCGCGGACTGTCACGGAATCCAGGAGCAGAGTTCGCTGTTGGGCACAACCTGGAAGACGCCCATCGACAATGTCGGGACCGACACTCGCGAGTTCCAACTGCTGTCGCGCACAGCGAAAACGGGGATTCTCGAGGGGTTCGGTCTGCCCTTCAGTGATCGCCTGGAGGCCGAGGAGCCCGCCTTCCAGATTCTGCGGACAGTGGTGGTGGGGGCGATTTTGCAGTCCCCATTCAAAAGAGAGGCCGCTGTTGCGGCCCGACTCGAAGCGGTGTTGCCGGAAATCGATGGTTTGCGAATCGAGAACATGCCGGACGACATGCAGCAGAAGTTTGATGATTTGAAGGACGCGTTTCCGTCGGTGCAGGACCTCAAGGGGTTGAAGGCCGCACTGAAGGGGGATGATGGACCGAAGAGCAACGCCTATGAGTCGCGGGTGATGCAGGGAATCTGGGCGGCGGCTCCCTACCTGCACAACGGCTCGGTCCCCACCCTCGAGGACTTGCTGGAACCGACCGACAAACGGCCGAGCGAGTTCGAGGTCGGTCCGGAATACGACCTCGAACGGATCGGCCTCGCCCGGAAACAAAAGAAGTTCAACTTCAAACTCAAGACCACCGATGCCTCGGAACTCAATTCAGGGAACAGTCGGGCTGGCCACGAGTTTGGCACCGACCTGCCCCCCGCGGACAAGAAGGCGTTGTTGGAATACCTGAAGTCGCTGTGAACGGGTCTCTTGCAGCCGGTCAGGCGACACACGGCACAACAGCCCGGCCCGTTGCGGTCGTCTGCGAAACGGCGGGTGGGTGTGCCTGATGCGCGGACCGCCGCGTGGCGTCCCGAGAGGGACGTTGGGACTCTCGTTCCAGTTTCGTGGACGAGTGGGGATGACGAGTGGCCCGATCGTGGTTTCACTGCCACGATCGGCCCATCCCGTTCGTCTCTCACTTCGACTCGGGCAAGCGATGCACGGTATTGTGCAGCACCCCGCGCACCGGTGCGCCGGTGGAGCTGCGGAGGTTGTACCGCACCTCCATTCCCCAGGTGGGCCGCAGGCCGTCGAGGTCGAGGCGGACAGTCCGGCCGTCATCCTCCAGCCGGGCACCGGTCACCTCCAGCCGGTGTTCGTCGATGTGTTCCGAACCGTAATTGGCCGAACGCTTCAAGCCCCAGACCTTCACCCCCCAGCTTCCCTCGTCGTGCAGTGACGCGGGGTCGAGGGGCTCGCTGAAGGTCAGCCGCAGTCCGGTGGGGGTGGTGTGCAGCTCGACGGGGA